>CAWUIU010000198.1:0-6603 GCA_963922285.1 uncultured Oligoflexia bacterium
AATCTTGAAGATAAAATTACGCAAAATAATGAAATTATAAAGTTTATTAAGAATAAAGAATACGATGTTGCTACAAAGTCAAAAAACAGAAAGACTTTTGTCGAATATCTCGTAAAGAAAAAATACGTCTATTCAGACTACTTAGCAGATATGCCGATCTATCGTATGACGAAAGAAGAAGTGGCCAAGAGAAAGTTGATGGTTAGTGACGATAAGAAAAAGCTTTCTGAATATCAAAAAATTGCCAAAAGCTCGCGCTTAATTGCGAGGAAACTTGTTGAAGAGCTTAATGATGTTGATCAGAAATTATCTGACTGGCTTAAGAAAAAAGACAAGGAAAAGGAGCAGCGCCTCAAAAAGATTGCGAAGGATCAAGAGAAGCTTGGTAAGAAAAAAGCTAAGAAAAAAGCAAAAAAGAAGACTAAATAGACACTTTAAGTCTCGTTAAAGTCTATTTAACTAGTTGAAATAAAAAAGATTGACTTCGCTTGAGGTAACTCTTGATTGCGAGTGTGTCTGTTTTTTGTTTACTCTCTCTCTTCTTCTGGCTATCTTTGCTTTTGTTGATTTTTCAGTCATGTATAATGACTCCATAAGGAGTGAGCTATGGTTGATAACCCTTTTCATATTGTAGTTATTGATGATGAGAGAGCAATGGAAATGCTCTTTAAAGGCTTCTTTGATAAAGAGGTTGGTCGCGGTGAGATCAAGATCACTTATCTTGAAGAGCCGAGTAATTTCTTTGAACTTATTAAAAACGAAGAAGTCGGACTTGTTATGTCAGATATTAATATGCCTGTCATGAGTGGGTATGATTTTTTAGATAAATTAAAGAGTAGTGAACATAATCTACCTGTCTACATGATTAGTGCTTATGGTGGTAAAGACCATATAGAAATGGCGAAGGAGAAGGGAGCAGCGGGCTTCTTTGTCAAACCATTTGATTTTGATACGATCAAAAGTCAGATAAAATCAGAAATGGACTCTTAATATAAGTGCAAAATACTTGAACATTTTTTCCCATAAATTTTTTTGTAGAAATCTAATTTTCTCCTTGCTAACATATTAATATATAAGGATTCTTGTTTGCTATCATGGAGGATTTGATGAGCTTAACAAAAGCTGACATTGTAGAAAGAGTTTATAAAGAAGCTGGGTTTTCAAAGAAAGAAGCTGCTGACCTTGTAGACTTAGTTTTTAAAGTAATTAAAGATACACTTGCTAGAGGTGAGAAGGTTAAGATTTCTGGTTTTGGAAACTTTTCGATTAGAGATAAGCCTACTCGTGTTGGTCGTAACCCTCAGACAGGTGAAGCAATGGAAATTACTGCTCGTCGTGTTTTAACTTTTAAACCGTCACAAGTCTTAAAAGAAGATGTTACTTCTCGTTATGGTCATCGTATTGATGATAAAGGAAAAGAAGACACTTCGGTTCCTGTGCAGGATGGTACACCAAAAGCTCTTACTTCGTTCATGAATAATATTGAAGATAAATATGATGGAATGGACAGCGACTATTAATTAATTTTTGAAGGATTGTAATGAATTTAGAAATACCTAGAAAATCAATGTTTAAACAAGATGAGGTTTGCCAGATTACTGGTGTTAAGCCTTATGTTTTACGTTTTTGGGAAAGTGAGTTTGAAGAAATTTCTCCAATGATATCTTCAACTGGATCAAAGCTCTATGAGCATAAAGATCTTGAATTCATTATGTCGATAAAGAGACTATTATTCGAACAAAAGTATACAATCGAAAAAGCTAAAGCATTTTTAAGAGGGGAGAAAGTGAAAGCTCCTCGCAAGAAAAAGCAAGAGCAACCAGCTGTTATTGAAGAAGCAAGTGTTCAAACTTCTTCTGCTATCAGAGATGAAGTTGTTCAGGGGCACCGTGATGTAGACTTTGATAAAATTGATGAAGTTAGAGATCTATTGAATGATATTATAACTCAAACGAATTCAATTCAATCGACTTATAGTTGGATCTAAATCAATTCTTACATGATTCTTTATAATATCTGAGGACTCGATAATATGAGTCCTCATTTTTTTTAAGTAACCATCAATAACTTTTTCAAGTGTCGGTAATTGATTGTCTGTAAAAAAGTTTTCAACATTCATTAAACAATCGCTGAGCACCTTCTCACTATCTTCTGGAGAATGAAGCCATGGATTAACTTCTTTCTCATGTTCACTAAGTTCTTTATCGCTTAATTCAGATAGGTCATCAATAAATTGAAAGGCTAGGCCGAGCTTTTCTCCTAAACGATGATAGCTCTTTAGCTCTTTTAACGTCACATCATCTTTAGACAATACTAAAGATCCCACGAGTGAGACTTGAATTAGCCTTGCAGTTTTCAACTTATGCGTGAGAATGAGATCTTGAATCGAGTCATTCATTTTTCCTGAAAGATCAAGAGCTTGCCCTAGGATCAATCCTTTCGGTCCTAATGCCCAAGAGATGTAATTTATAATTTCACCAAGGTGTGGTGTTCTTATTTGCGAGAGAAGACGGTATGAGGCGTTTAGTAAACCATCTCCAGCTAAGAGCGCGCTCCATTCATTAAACTTCTTATGGCTTGATGGCCGTCCTCTTCTTTGATCATCATCATCCATGGCCGGAAGATCATCATGCATGAGAGTATATGTGTGATGCATTTCGAGCATTGTTGCCAATTTTAAAACATTAGGGCTTATCTCTTTTGTAATATCTAGGGATATAGCACTGCATAGAAGCGGGCGAAATAACTTACCTGCTGGCAGCAATGAATAATCGTAAACTTCATGAAAGAAGTTCTGATAACTATTGGCCTTAAGTTCTTTTTGTAGTTCAATATTTAAGATTTCAACGATTTCTTTAATTTTCATGTAATGCACTATACCTGTATCTGAATCATTATTCTAGGTCTTTAATTCGATGTCTTATTTTTATTGGCGTGACGTGATGAAAAAGAAAAAGTTGTGAAGAAGGAAAGATTATGACTCAAGCCATTTGGAATCATCTCGTAAAGAGAGACCATGATCATGGGTTCTAAGATATCGACCTTATTTTCTTTGATGAAAGCTTCTCTTAACAAGAGGAAAGTTTAGAACTTTATAGGATAAAATGTTTTTATACAGTTGATTAATTTACTTTTAGATGTGAGGCACTTAACACTTCTTGATTAATTACCGATCATTTTTTATGAACTATTTACTAATTTCTCTGACATTTCTTGAGCCATCTGAACGAATTTTTTATATAATTTTTTTTATAAAAATAAATTTGGAGAAGAGTTTTGCTAAAAGCCTTGTCTCTGATATGAGAGTGAGTCTAGAAAGTGTTTATAATCTGAATAGAGCAGAGAAATTACTGACAATTCTTGATATGATGCGTGAATACACTAATACTCAAGAGAATAATGCTGTTGGTATAACCATTGAAATAGAAGAATTAAAAAGAAGATTAAAAATGTTAGGATATCCAAATGATTTTATAAAAAAGCATACTTCATTCAATAGGAGCAAAAATATTTTTGCAAGTTGTAAAAGTTTAATTAATGGTTTCTTTTAATATGTTCTAGGAAATGCTATGGAGCAATCAGTTGTGGAGTTTTTGGAGCTCTAATTGGTCCCTCTATTTTAAGCTTGTAGTATCCGTTTTCATCTTGTTTCTTAGGATCTAAGAAGAGATTTAGAATTGAAAAGCTTTCGATGAATTCTTTGGAAAACTTAACTTCTGCTGTTAAGTCGAGCTTAGAATTTTGAAAAGATCGACGATCGAGAGTAATTTTTCCCGTGATATTTGCCTTAATAGGGGACTTCTCATCGCCGATGATAATCTCCTCAAGATCAAGAGTCTTTTGGCTCTTCATTGAGGCCTTTACTTGGATATTTTTAAGGGCTAAGCTTGGTAGATCGAAGGCCTGTATTGTTTGAGCTGGAAGCTTAAAGTTTGTTGACTTAAGCCTTAGTTGCATTGATTTAATTCTCTTCGTCGTTGTTCTTGCATTAGCATCGATCGTAAATTGGCCTGATAGTTTTACATTCTTGAAAAAAGGAGAGAGGGTTTTGATATCAAGTTTCTTACTTGTAACTTTAAAAGCATGCTCATTTATACTATGAACTGAGTTCAATGTAATATTTGAAAATTTATCTCTTAGATTTGTGTTTAAACTAGGACCAAGAGGTGAGACACTTGGAAGTCCCAAAGTAGCACTCGCATTGGTAAAGTTAATAGGGGCTAAACCTGTACACCTTTTTGAAAGACTTAAGTTTTTAAAGCTAATACCAGTCATAAGTGCACCAAGCTCAAATTGTTCAAAATTGATAGGGCATCTCTTATTATTTTTTAAATTCTTTTCTAGTAACGATGCGATCTTAGACTCAATTGAAAAGTTCATTGAAAATCCAAGAAAGAGTGATGATGAAATCAAGAGAAGTAGAAAAATTGTTGATCTAATACCTATACGGTAGGTCTCTTGTTTTAATTCGCTTGCTGGGTTCATTCATAAACCTTTGATAGGATCGTGAGTTTAGCGGTGCCTGAAAGTCTTCTGGTCTCTTCGTCTTTCACTACGTTTAGGTTGTTTACAGTTGCCTTAAACTTTCTTTGCACATCAAGTAGAAAATCGCTGAAAGACTTATGTGAAATTTTTGTGAAAGCAATATTAACATTGATTGTTTTTATGTTTCCACCATCACTAAATTCTTCAAAATTATCAATTTTGAACTTTGAAAAAGGTATACTCTTTGATTCAAAGTTTTTCTTTAACAGATCAACAAAGTCTCTTTTTTCATTGATTACCTTTGAAGTGGTAAAACGACTTATCGTCTTTTTGAGAGTCTTGTGATTTTCTTGTATTTCTTTTGCGGTGTTGTATATTGACTTTTGAATTTCGAGGTCTGACTTATTAAATGATACTACGATTGACATTATCGCGATCAAGAAGAGTGGAAGAACAAAGATTAATGCATTGAGAAGCTGATTAATCAGAGTTTGTTGATCTTCACTTAAACTTCTAATTGTGTCATTGATATTTTCAACAAGCGGAAGTTTTCTAAGAGTATTTGCTTGTTCAAACATTGCCTTATCAATAGTACTAAATAGGCCTTTCGCCTCGTTTAACTCATTGTTTTCCATCTAGTTTCCCGAAAAAGTAACAATGACGGTATTATCTTTGTCATCTGTAATTTTTAGATTATCTACACTTAAATTTTTTAGTAGGTTCTTTAATTGTTTCAGTTCTCTTTCTGATTCAGACTTGATTTTAGCTTTTGTTTCAAATGTATCAGACTCAAACTCCATAAGAGATATATTTTCATTATTCTTAAGTTTTTCGGAGAGGATTGAAAGGGGTTTAACAGCATTATTATCAGGACTTACTTTAAGGGATTTTAAGTCTGCTATTTGAGTTTTTATTTTCTTGTCTAAAATTTTTTGTAATGTTTCTGGTTTTTTTCTAAGAAGCTTTTTTTGTTTTGAAGACAAGCCTATGTCAGGGGACTTTAGCTGCTTTATATTAACTTTAGTAAAGGACTTAATATCGCCAGCAATAAAAATATAGTTTTCAACAAGAAGACCTGCTAATATTAGTCCGACAATTGCCAGAACTCGATAAGAGTTAAAGAAAGTGTCTTCCAGGGAAATTCCATGAGCGATACCTGTCGCGTATTGTCTCGAAAGAAAGTTAACAGGAGAGAGTTTACTCTTAATAGACTGTGCGCAAATATAAGCTGTTGTTAAGCTTGCTTTTTCTCTTCCAGAAGCAAATTTAGAAATGTTTGCAACGTTAAGTCTTTCAACCTCAATTTCAAGGTGCTCCATTAAAAAGTTAGCAATATTTTTAATGTTAGTTGTTCCACCTGTTATATAAATTTTTTCAATAGAGAAGCCTGTCTTTATTCGATAACCTAGAATCCAACGTCTTAGTTGTTGGATGAGAGGCATCATATTTTTTTTCATTAACAAGGCAAAATTCTTACGATCATCATCAGCTTCTTCAATAAGACGGTCTGTGAGAAAGAAAGCTTCTTCGTGCTTGTATATCCTTGCTTCTTCTTCTGTGATTCCATATGTACTAGCGATGGTTTCATCAATTTTTTTTCCAGCAATGGAAGAGATATGATTAGATATAATACGATCGTTGTGACCGAGGTAAGCTTTTGTGAAAGCATGACCAATATCGAGAATACAGAAGTGATTACCGAACTTTACTTCATCGACGTAACTTTGAAAGACGCTTAACTCTGAATTAAGAACAGAGGGTAAAGTCTTATTCGTTTTAAGCATATTATAAAAATCATTAAAATGAGTATTCTGCGTTATTTGGGCTATTGCAGATAATTGACTTTGAGGATTTTTAAAATATGTTGCTAGTATGTGAGTGTCTGTCGCAGAAAATGGAAGATCTTCATCAAGCATGAAGGGAGTCATTTGTTCAGCTTTCTTTTTACTGTTAGTAGGGAAGTCCATATATCTTGTGGTGATTAGATCGTGAGGAACTTGTGTAACAATTTTTCCTGTGAAGCCAGATTGGTCAAGATACTGTTTGATAATAATTTGTTGGATGGCTTCGAGGGATAGTCCTTGATCTCCACCACGAACATCTTCAATTAGTATCTCA
>CAWUIU010000199.1:0-6578 GCA_963922285.1 uncultured Oligoflexia bacterium
ATTTTTCAACATTCTTCTGAACTTCCTTCCAAAGCTTAACAAGCATGTCATAATCACTTTTGAGAACTTTATTCGAACTTCCTTCAGCAACAGTTCTAGCAATGACACCTTTTCCCTCTGGACGAATATTATCAAGAAGTTCCTTTAAACGGTCTCTTTCAGTATCGTCTTCAATTCTTCTCGAAACTCCAGTATGTTCAATAAAAGGCATGTAAACCACATACCTGCCCGGAAGAGTTATATGTCTTGTAACACGTGGACCTTTGGTTGAAATAGGCTCTTTTGCAACTTGAACAAGAATTTCATCGCCTTCTTTTAAGAAGGATTCAATTGTTGCACTTTCAGGCCTAAGTTTCATATCAACTTCATCACCTAGAGTACTAAGTTCATCAGGGATAATTTGACCGCGCATTTCTTCTTTTTGCTTTTCCGCTTCTTCAGCTTTTCTTGCCATCTCTCTCTGTTCTTCAAGAGTTGGAAGATAAGCATCGTCCACATAGAGAAAAGCTGCTTTTTCATAACCAATATCCACAAAGGCAGATTGCATCCCTGGTAAAACTCTTAGAACTTTACCGTAGTATATATTTCCAACTCGAGGATGATTTTCAGAGCTATCCTTTTGGCGCTCCATTAAGAAATCGAGTATTTCGCCATTCTCCACGAGAACAGCACGCCACTCATTGAGCGTCTTGTTAATGATAAGATCATTCGACATGTAAAAATCCTTAAAAACTATATATCTTAAAAACTTAAATTAATTTTCGCTCAGTTAAAACACTGAGATGACGGACGGAGTAAAGTTAATTCTCTCAACGTTCCTCTATAAAAAGATACCTGCAACACACGCAGTCATCAAGCAGGCAAGGGTTCCCGCTATTAGAGATTTAATCCCCAATTCCGCTAGGTCTTTTCTTCGATCTGGTGCAAGTACACCGATTCCACCAACCTGAATGGCAATTGAGCTAAAATTTGCGAAACCGCATAGAGCATATGTCGAAATAATAACCGAGCGTGGTGATATATTTTGCATTTGATCTTTTAAATCTAAATAAGCTACAAATTCGTTCAGGATAAGTTTCTTACCAAGAAGAGAACCTACAATCTGACAATCTGCCCATGGTACACCCATGATAAAAGCAACTGGTGCAAAAAGATAGCCTGTAATTACCTCAAGAGATAATTGCGAATAGTTAAACAGCCCACCAACCCAAGAGAGCATTCCATTAAAGAGAGCAATTAAAGCAATAAAAGAAAGTAGCATTGCCCCTACATTCATCGCCAATTTTAAACCCTCACCTGCTCCATTTGCAGCAGCATCCACAAGATTTACTGTATCACTTTCTATATTTACTTTGATAACTCCTTGAGTAGTAGGAGACTCGACTTCTGGCATTATAAGTTTTGCACAAACAAGTGCTGCCGGAGCAGACATAACGGAAGCAGATAATAAATGAGCAGCATCAATTCCAAAGCCAACATAAGCAGCAAGCACTCCACCTGCGACAGTGGCCATACCGCCAGTCATAAGCGCGAGTAGCTCTGACTTTGTCATTTTGTTGATAAAAGGCTTTACAACAAGAGGGGCTTCAGTTTGCCCTGCAAAAATATTTGCAGCTGCCGCAAGAGACTCAGCTCCAGACGTCCCCATAACAACGACCATTACTTTCGCAACTATTTTAATAACTAATTGCATGAGACCAATATGATAGAGAACGCTCATTAAACTACTCGTAAAAATAATTGTTGGAAGAACCATTGTGAAAAAGACAAAACCTACTTTCCCAATATCATTGAGCTGACCGAAAATAAAGTTTGATCCCTCATTTGTGTAGTTAAGAATCCCTGTAAAAAAAGTTCTCGCACCTTCAAAGAATTCTTTTCCAAAGCCAGTTTTTAAAATTATTAACCCAAGAAAAACCTGCAAACCAACTCCGGATAATACAGTTCGCCAGTTAATCTTCTTTCGATCACTCGATAAAAGAAATGCCACAGCTAACAGTGTAACCAAACCAATAAATGAAATAAATTTTTCCACGGATATTCCCAGGCTATTAGAAACTAAAAGTGTAGTTTACTTGTTGAAGAGTATCAAAAGATTTTGACTTAAATTGGTTGCTCGCATGAAAACTCATTCTGTCTTTAAAGTCAAAGTTCTTAAATGCATTCTCTTCATAAAAGATTTTAGACTTACTAGCTTGATTGAATGCGACAACTCCAACACCAATTATAATTCCTATGGCTGCTCCAACGACAATATTTTTTAAATGATCACTTGGTTCTTCAACAAATGATAATGTTGACAATCCGAGGATAGCTCCAAAGCTACCAAGAGCTGCAACAGTCGTAATATCTTTAAGTGAGTCTTGAGCGAAAGAAGAATCTCCACCCTCTTGCGCGAAACAACTAGTGCTAAGCACAACAAATGTAAATAAAAGAGCTACTAATTTTTTCATATTGATTCTCATCATCTTTATTTATCGATTATTGATATGGAGCCTATATAAAATGAGTAACTTCATTAGTTTGCCACATACATTTCAATTCTATATAGTTTCCAGTATTAAGAGTACCCTCTGGGATTTTGATTAGCAAATACTTATATAATGATGAAGGACTCAAATAATGAGCAATGATTATAACGCGTACCAAATAATTGCCAAAAAAAGAGATGGTAAAACTCTATCTGATGAAGAAATCAAGTGGATGATTAATGGACTTGTAAAAGGTGAAGTTGCAAATTATCAAATGTCTGCACTCTTAATGGCGATCTATCTCAACGGTATGAATGTCAAGGAAACAGCAGCTCTTACTGACGCAATGCTTTTTTCTGGTGAAACTTTAAAGTTCAAAGGCAAGAACGTTATTGATAAGCACTCAACAGGTGGTGTTGGTGACAAAGCTAGCTTCATTCTCGCTCCAATTGTAGCTGCATGTGGAGTAAAGGTTCCAATGATGGCCGGAAGAGGTCTAGGTCATACCGGTGGAACAATTGATAAAGTTGAATCAATTAAAGGTTTTAAAACTGCTCTTAGTTTAGAGGAGTTTAAAAATATTCTTAATAAAGAAAAACTTGTGCTCATCGGCCAAACAAAGAAAATTGCACCTGCTGATAAAATCATCTATGGACTAAGGGATGTAACTGCAACAGTTGAATCAATTCCTCTCATTACTGCTTCGATCATGAGTAAGAAGCTGGCTGAAGGTGCAAATGGTATTGTCATGGATATCAAGACTGGGCAAGGTGCTTTTATGAGAGATATCAAACAAGCTAAAGCACTTGCTAAAAGTTTAAGAAATACATCGAGTCGATTTGGAAAAGGCATGATCACCATGATCACTGATATGAACCAACCTCTAGGAAATTATGTCGGAAACTCACTTGAAATCATTGAGTCAATTGAAACTTTAAAAGGCAATGGTCCTAAGGATCTAACAGATCTTTCGATAAAGTTATCCGGAGCTATGATTTACCTAGGTGGAAAAGCTAAAACAGTTAAAGAAGGCGAAGAAAAAGCGAAGAAAGTTGTCGCTAATGGTAAAGCCCTAAAGGTCTTTGCTCGAATGATCGAAGTTCAAGGTGGTAACCCTGAGGTTGTTGAAGACTACTCGCTTTTACCAATGGCTAAAAAAGTGACGCAATTTAAAGCAAGTAAGTCAGGCTATATCGAAAGTATCAAATGTAAAGAAATTGGTCTTCACTGTGTTGCTCTTGGTGGTGGAAGAAGAAAAGCTGAAGATCCAGTTGATACATCTGTGGGAATGATCTTTGAAAAGAAAATAGCAGATCAAGTTAATAAAGGTGATGTTATTTTAGAAATAATTCATCACGATAATCAAAAAGAAACAGTTGCCGAAATTCTTGAAAGCCTTAAAAAAGAAATTAAGATTACAAAGAACAAGTGTAAGGCACCAAAATTAATTTATGAAGTTAAGGAAGTATAGGAATTATATATGGATATTGTAGCTCAACTTAATACAACTGCTGATTACATAAAGAAACAAACAGATATCAATCCAGAGTATGGAATTGTTCTTGGTTCAGGACTTGGAGCTTTTGCTGATCAGCTAGAAGATAAAACTGTTATTTCCTATGACGATATTCCAGGTTTCTTCAAAACATCAGTACACGGACATGCTGGCGAGTTAGTTATTGGTAAAATAGGAAATAAAAGTGTTGCTGTATTAAAGGGAAGAGTTCATGCATATGAAGGTCATAGTGCAAATGAAGTTGTTTTTCCAATTAGATTTTTAGCAAATCTCGGTGTCTCTTCAATCGTATTAACGAACGCTTCGGGTGGAATTAATAAAAGCTATCATCCTGGGCAATTAGTATTAATAAAAGACCATATCAATCTAAGTGGAATCAATCCTCTCATTGGCCCTAATAACGATGAGCTTGGAAAGAGGTTTCCTGATATGACTTATACATATACTCCAGAGCTAAGAGCAAAGGCAATTGAAATAGCAAAAAGTATCGGCTTTGAACTTAAAGAAGGTGTCTATGCTGGAGTAATGGGCCCTACATATGAAACACCAGCTGAAGTCAAGATGTTAGGTATCTTAGGGGCGGATCTTGTGGGAATGAGTACCGTAAATGAAGCGATTGCCGCAACTCATATGGGAGTTAATCTATTAGGTATCTCTTGTGTTACAAATATGGCCGCAGGAATTCTTGATGAAAAGCTTAGTCACGATGACATCCAAGAAGAAGCTAACAAAGCAATGGTGAACTTCATCAAGCTTCTGACAGAATTTGTCAAACAATCATAGAGTTTCTTTCTTCTTTTTTAGAGTGAAACTCTCTGTTACAATAAAGGGAACAAATTAATTTTGTTCTTATTAATCGCGAATGAATATTCGGAGCCTTAATGGAAAAAAACCAATCAAGTTATGAATTATTAAAGTCTATGCGTTTCTGTGTTTTCGATCTTGAAACGACAGGTGGAAATTTAAAAAATGATCGTATCATCGAAATTGGTATGGTTAATATTGATCACCTCGAAATTACCGACAAGAAAGACTTTCTCATAAACCCTGATCGAAATATCCCTGAATTCATTCAAAAGCTAACGAGTATAAAGCAAGAAGATGTTGTCGATAGTCCGAGAATAAATGATGTCATTGACGAAATTATTGAATTCATTGGAGACAGAGTACTTGTTGCACATAATGCTTCTTTTGATGTCCCATTTTTAAATGCTGTTCTCAAGAGATTGAATAGGGAGCAACTTCCTAATAAGAGTATTTGTACGAATCTTATGACGAAGTATTTAATTCCATCATTGATGAGCTCAAACTTAAACTACATGAGCCAGATCTTTAACATAAGTCATACTAATGCTCACCGAGCTCTTGATGATGCTGACGCCACAGCAAAACTCTTATTAAAGTACCTTAAAATATTTTCAGACAAAGGTATTTCTAAAATTAATCATCTTTATTACCCGAAGAATAGATTTGAATTAGACTTAACAAATTTTAAATCATCAACTCATTCATTTAAAGATATTCAAGATAAATTAAATAAAGTTTCTAGCCCTCATATTATCACTGTGAAAGGAGCCAAAGGAGTAATTCTCTTTGCCTTTCCATCGAGCGGCAGCAATACAGAATTTGAATATATTTGTAGCAAAGTTAAAGATCTTGATTGGGAAACTCTTTCTATAAGATTGATCGGACCATACAGTGAGTGTCTCGTTAGGACGAATCACTTATTCACAAAGCTTAATAAAGATCTTCAGTTTGAAGTTACAGAAAAACTAGAAGAAATTATTCTCGAAGGTAGAGATCAAAGTTTCTACAATAAAGAGATACAGCAGTTAAAGGAACATGACTTTCTATTTATCAATCATCTCGTTCCTGGTCAATACACTGTCTTTCCATTAATTTCGTTAGGAACAAAATCGAGCTTAATTTTTCGATTTCCAAGTCACAGAAAGAAACTTATTCAATATTTAAATTCAAAAAGTAATAGAATAGCTAATAAGAAAATTAGACCGACTCCAATTAAACCAGAATTGAAAATTTTAATCGATTTATATCTCGCAAAATGTTTAAAAGAAAACAAAGAGATTTTATTAGTCAAAGCTAATAATAACTTTGCTGAAAATGATTCATTCTTTAAAGAGCTTGATAAGTTCCTATCTAAAAACAAGAATACCTATAACTATCCCCAAAACTATATTTAAAAGAAGTACGCTAACGGCTTTTACATAAAGTCCACTCGTAAAAAGTTGAAACACCTCAAACGAAAGTGAACTAAATGTAGTTAATCCACCAAGAAGACCAATTTTTAGAAAGACTTGTACATTTGGAGATAAGTCTTGATGAAAACGATATAAGAAAATAAAAAATAATGAACCAGTAATATTCACGACTAACGTTGATATCCACAAATTGGAAGCTGTAAATGACCTAAAAAGAAGTGCCATTGAATAGCGAAGAACTGCCCCAAGCCCTCCCCCCAAAAACACAAGAGTAAAGTTAGTCACAAAAGATCCCTCCAAAAGTTATTTTGTTCTGAAAAACTCTAAGAGTAATTTTGTTATAGTCTAAGAGATGATCAATTAACTTATGAT
>CAWUIU010000200.1:0-6558 GCA_963922285.1 uncultured Oligoflexia bacterium
CTAAGTATGTGCCAATGGATTTTCAATGACTTAACCTAAATTGTTACAGACACAATTAGCTGTCTAAACTTTTAACACCCCTATAAATATTTAGAAAGAAAATCTCTAGAGCATTGAAATGTGCCATAATGAGCTTTGCGAGGTACATAAATGAGATATTTACTAGTTTCGATTTTAAGTCTACTAACACTGAACACCATGGCAGTACAAAGTGATGTTTTTTGTGAACATTCGGAAAAGGCAGCCAGGCAAATTCAAGAAAGAAGTAATTTAAAATTTACTTATACTTGTACTGAAGAAGATGGAATCAATATCCTAAACGTCATTAAGAAACCGAAAAGTAACCATATCATCACTGATGTTAGCTTTGGTGATTTAAAGCCTGAAGCAGTGGAAGTAGGATATGAAGAAGTAAACTTCAGTAAAATTGTAAAAGTTGGTTTGACTGAATATATTGAAGTATTAGCGGATGCAATTAACGAACATTTTGGAAAAGAAGTTATTTTATTTTTTAGAGTACCAAGAGCTGAAAGAGGTAGTTATAACACATATAGAAATCTCTATGAATATAAAGGTTATGCAGTAACGCATGATGCTCTTTTACAAGAGTAAGCTAAATCCTAATTTGGAAATAGGACTAAGTATTCATTTCTAGCGATATAACCTAAGTGATCACGAACTAATTTCTTCTGAAAAAGAGAGTCTTCTCTCATTTTCTCTAACTCGACCATGAGGTTTTGATTCTCAAGCTTTAATTCTTTTAGTTCCTTAACACTATTATCGTAGTCAGTAACCTTATCGTGATACTCTAAAAATCCCCCTTCGGAGAAAATCAGTCTAAGAACGAGGAAACCACAAAATAGCCATCCACCTTTGACTACCCATCCAGCTAATTCAAAAGATTTCTTCTTTGACGATCTCTTCCTAGGTCTCACTGATGACTTAGGAATTCTTTTTGTATCGTAACTAACGCTAGCAGAACTATTTGTTTGTTTTTTTACAGGTGCTGTCATCTCAATCGAATCAACAGAAGTAACAGGTCTTCTCATTGGACTCTGAGAAGGAGTCGAAGAAGACATTCCCATTGAAGGCTGAGGAGCTCGAGCCGTTGCTCTTGGAGCAGGTGATTCCATTGAAGGTGAAGGGGTAGATGAGCGACGACTTCCAAAAATCCCAGAAGAACTTTGTCCTTGAGGATTTGGTGTCGGTCTACTTTGAGCAGCCTGCGCTTCTCTCTTTGCTTTCATTCTTTCTAATAGAGAACCACCACTTGATGACGGCGAAGCCTGTCTTGAACTAGCTGTCGGAGATACTGCACTCTGTCTTAACTTTGATGCGATACTAGAGCCACCATTTGTAGGTGCACTAGCATTCATACTTGGACGACTTTGGCGCGATGCCATCTTTCGACGATTACGTTCAATTGCTTTCTTTAACTTTTCATCAGAAGAAGCCGAAGCTTCAGGGGCGTTCTTTTTACCAAACGAAAATTGCAAAACTTAACTTCCTGTTAAAATTTTTTAGACATCCTGTCTTACTTATATTCTATCGCATTACGAAAAAATCGCAAGTATATTAAATTACTACTGAATCTTCTCTTTTGTTCGATCAATAATCTCTTCTAGGCCAATCCAAAAACGTCTTATGGCCGCTAACTCAAGAAGATATAATTTCTCAGTAAAGCCTAACTCACAAAGAAGCACTGCGTCTTCACTTAATTTTCCATCCTCAAACAATTCGATTAACTCTTTAATTATTGGGTGTGAATAATCAGTTGTATCAAGAGAGAAGTATTTATCGTTTATAACAACTTTTTCAACTGGAAGAAATTCCTCAATATGACGAATAATTCGATCAAGTCTTTTCGCTGCAACAACCACATCACCAATTGGGCCTAACTTAATTCGATCACCATCTTCTTTTAATTTATGATTTTTAAAGTTTACTCTAAAACCACTTTCAGATTTTATGTACCACCAACTAAAGCCAGGATCTGAAATGTTACAAATAAGATCTTCCTCAACAGGAAAACGCTTTAAAAATAATTGTTCTGCAATCATTTGCGCTTGCTCAAAGTAATCACATTCAAAATAAAAAAGCGTGTCTAATTGGTCCTCATTAATCCTAAGCTTTCGCATTAGCTCAGTATCACCAACTTGAAGTCGATCAAAGCCTTCTGCAATATTGTGAACAGGAATACCACGAACAGAGACCGTATTACCTGCCCATAGAATATTAAAAATCAAACCTGTCGTTTCAGGATATTCAAATACTTCTTCAGACTCATTTGAGTTAGCTTCTATATTGCTTGATACTTGATCTGTATTAGATAAGAAAAACTCTCTTTCGAATTCTGTGTCATCAAGATTTTCAGTTAAACGAACTGTCTCTTGTGTCAAAAAGTCAAACTCACTCATCATGAGATCTCCCCTCCCTAGGAACAACTTATTGCCTAGAAATATTTTAGGGAGTTTTGACCCGTTATGACAAGAACTTTCTAATCAACAGGAAGATCATTGATGTCGAAAGGCTCTCCTCTTTCTTCTTTAATCTTTTTGATTCGAATCACGATTTCAGTTTCATATGAATGATTTGTTCCAGGAGCTTGCTCTTTTAGGACTAGTCCAGAAGCTAGTGTTGATGCAAGAACGAAACGATCTAAGATTCTACGAAATTCTTCTTCAGTAATTTCTTCACGCGGAACAATTGATCTTAGAATTCGATCAATGATTTCACCACTTAAGTCACCACCAGCATAGATATCGCCACCCTCAGTATCATCAAAGTCATCACCAGAAAATTCAGGATCATCTTCCACTAAATCAGAATCACCATCTACGACATCATCACCCGCAAAGTCATCCGTGTCATCAAAGTCATCTTCATAAACAGTTTCTACTAACCAATTTGTTGTTAGTGTTCCATACTCAACAATTCCATCATAAACATCGTCTGTATAAGTCGATAAATACATAGAGATGATTAAACCAGCAACAAAACGAGCTGTCATTTGTCCCGTTGTTTGACTACTAGACATTAAACTCATTTGGCGAGCACCTTGAATAGCGTCTTCCATCTCTTCTTTAATTCGCGTGTATTGTACATCTGAAGATGTTTCAGCTTTTTCAACTAACTTATCATAAATTCTGCCCCAAACATCGCTAGTGTCAACTCTTCTTGCCATGATCAGAAGAAACTCTCTTGAGTTTGCCTTAGCATATTGATCCATGAAAATCTGTAGGATTTCATCATCTGTCGCTCCAGACAGCACAAGATCTTCATAGTGATGGTAAAACTTTTCAACAAAAATGATATCTAGAAATTGCTGACGAATCATTTCCCTTAAGTCAGAACTTTTAATAACAGGCAGCTTTGCTAAAACTCGATCAAAGAAGCTAGCAATAAATCGCACTGGGAGATATGTTATTGCTGTTTGAAGAGCTTCAGACTTTACGATTTCAGTTCGATAATAAATTTGAACAGGTCTAATATTCATTATCATGTTTTCAATAGTGTTAATTCGAGGTCGACTTAAACTTTGCGGATCTCCACAATCAGGACAGCCGTTTAAAACTCTTTTTAAAGATAATTTATCAAGAGCTTCTTTTGCCTTCTGAGAATCATCAGACCCCTCTCTAGCGACTCTCTCCAGAAACTCTCTGGTTGTTTTATACTCAGTAAAATGTCGACTGATATTTATGCCTTCCTCTATGATAATATCATCTTCTGCTAAAATCTTTTTACTTATCCTAGACTTTTCAAGCTCATCTTTTGTAGCGACATATAAAACTTCTAAACTCTTTTTTCTATCAAATGCATTTTTGAGTAAGAAAAAACTCTTCTCCACTTCTTCAAAAATCGGCTTAACATCTAAAGCGATTTGTTCTGCGATATTTTGTCTAACAACACCGTTCGCAGTTTTTATGACAAAGAGCTTGTGCATACGAACATTTGTCTTTGAGATAAGTCTTTGCTTCTTACTTCTTTCTCGCCCACCTAGTTTTTGCCACCATCTTGCTCTTCTTTGTTCCCAACGAATCTTTTTCGAGTAAATTTCATCAACTGTATATTTGGCATACGATCTCCAAATAGAAGAACCTGCAACATAATAGTCTGATATAGACTTAAAGTGCTCTAAAGCATCATGACAATTTTCCGTCGCCTCGCTAGCGAGAGCTCGATAAGGATTTGTCGTGCTTCTATTCAAAGTTGAGCAACTAAAAAGAAATAAGATTAAAATTACATAATTTATATACTTTATCATGTAGGTCTATTCGGCATAGGATTTGATAAATTGACAAGAAAATATAAACTTTAAGACCGACCTAAAGTATCAACTAAAATACAGCAACAAAAACTTTTAAAGTAAAAATTACTATAATTGGGGAGATATCAAATGGGATTTGATTTGGTGGCAAAATCTTTCTAATTGGCTCACATGAAAAGTCAGCTATCTTTTTCACATTCATCGCAAAAGGATGTCCTCTATATTGTGGCAGATAGCTAATAATGACATCAACAATTAAAACAAGAATATAAATGTCAATTAGTGCGCGAATCAAAATAAACCTCATTACAAAGTAATTAATTAATGGCAGTTAATATATCGACTGCCATCAAAAAACTCAAGGGCCTTCATGTCGAAGATCAGCTTCTTTTTCTATTTCAATCGATAAAATAATACTTGAGTAAAACAATATCATTGCCACAAAGACCCAGACATACATAAGTACAATAATATACGAAGCCCCATAATTTTTAAGAAGCCCAGAACTCACAAGATTTGCATATAAATAGAATGAACTTTTGATTAGTCCAAGAGTTACAGTAAAAAATACGGCTCCCACTGCTGCGCTCTTAGTACTTACCTTAGAAAAAAGAATATACTTGAAAAGTACGATCATGAATATCGATGTAAAAATATAGGAGACTGCATCGAAGCGATTCACTACTCTCACAGATTCTTCAAAAATAGATAAAATATTAAACTTAGCAAGAATAGCCATAATAGGAGTTTTATTTGCCAGAAATAAAACTCCATTTAGAATCATAGGTAAGAAAAATATTGTCATCACAAAGGATAAAGCAATTAGTATTGCTCCAATTCCGCGGTAATACTTTTTTACTGAATTATACGAATTATCTTCAGTGATAATCGCCAGATTCCTCCAAATGGAGTTTACAAAGCCTAATGATGAAACACCTAGAATGATAAAGTTAAAAATTGTATATGAGCCACTTGCAAACATTGATTTCGCAACTAGTCTCTTTATCATTGGAATAACACCAGATAAATTTTCTGGCACGATAAAACCAATGTACTTTGCAATTATCTCTAAGCTATCTGATTGACCACCAAGAATAAATCCAAATAACCTTGTTACTAAGAGTACTGTAGGTACAAATGTTAAAATAAAAAAGAAACTCGAACTAGAAGCTAATGTAACGACACTTGATTTTAAAAACTGATTTTTTATATTAAAAAAAAGCCTCTTATAGTTCATCACATGCTCTTTGATACTTCAATTGACATGAGAGTTCGAGGTATTTTCTTGCTTCAGAAACTCTATTCTCTTTCAATAACTCTAGATGAAGAACGTAGCAAGAAGGAGCATTTGATTCATTCTCACAGGTGTACTTATACATATCGATTTTATAGTACCAATAAAGGACATATAGAACGATACTTGAAACAAAAATAAATATCCAATTTCTCTTTACACGACTCAAACACATTCCATTAGAATAAGGAGATTTGACTCCCCGATACTATATCTTCAAAGTTTAGATCTAAAAATCGTAGCACATCATTAGCAATGGGGGCCAATTGTTTATCAATATAATGAGAATAGTCGATATCTTTTGGCTCCAACTCTAAGGGAATTGGCCCCATCCTTGTCATGACATACTCAATATCCTTAATAAAACGATTCGGATCTTTTTCTAAAATAAGTCTGGCTGCTTTTACATGCGGAGGATTCGTTTTAGTGTATTCTGAAACTGGCTTACTTAGCCTTTTTTTATAAATCAGTTTATCGTCAAATTCACCGCTTTTAAATCTTGAGATAAATGACTTAACAAAGGTCATCATATCATCGCCACGAAAGAAGTTTTCATATAATTCAAATTGAAATTCCTTTGCAGCTTTAGTCCAATCACTTCTAACAAACTCCATTCCAGAAAAATAAAGTTTATCATTTTCTAGAAGTCCAACATATCTCTTTTTCGTTCCTTGATCACTTCCTCTTGCCATTGGTAGAAATAACTTAGAAAAATATTTTTCATATTCCATTTCAAGATAAGATTCAACACCGAATTGTTTCAGGATCTTATCTGTAAGATAAGTATTAATTTTATTGGCAAGCTCATTAGCAACTTTGTCTCTTGCCCCAATTTCTAAAAAGTTTAATTTAATAAATAAGGAGTCAGTATCACCATAAACCACTTCATGACCGTTATCTTCGATATAAGCAATCGTCTGCTTTAATAGCCATTGTCCTGTTTGGGTAATCGATTGAGGTAAATCAGCGTGATAGAAACGGCATCCCCCAGATCCAA
>CAWUIU010000201.1:0-6526 GCA_963922285.1 uncultured Oligoflexia bacterium
ACCAACAACTACTTGATCATCAATCAATTTAGCTATGATGCCACCACACTTTCGTCCATCTCTTGTCATGATATCATTGGGCCATTTTAGACCAATGTTTTCATTGTCAATAAATTGGCAAATGAGAATGCCAATTTCAATAGGAGTTAGAGATGGTTTAGAATTAGCTGGAATTTTAATTGAGAAAGCAAGTGAGTTTTGGTAGCTGTCCCAAGTATCTTTATTACGCCCGTATCCCTTCGTCTGTACCTTTGTGCTTACAAGCTTGAGATTTGTAGCAAAGTGCTCAATCAAGTAGTCCTGTGTTGATCCAATGCTTTCAAAGTGCTTTTGTTCCATGATTGTAGTATATAGAAAATATAGGTAAAATGATATGAGATTTTCAACATATAGGGGTATCAATGTCTTTAATTAAAAGAGATCAACCAAGAGAGATTAAGTTTACTAAAAATATCAATCCATATGCGTTAGGAAGTGTGATTGCTGAATTTGGTAATACAAAAGTTCACATAACAGCAACGGTTGAAGAAAGTGTACCTCGATGGTTAAAGGGAGAGGGAAAGGGCTGGGTTACAGCTGAATATAATATGCTTCCTTCATCGACTCATTCAAGAATTAGAAGAGAGAGAAGTAAAGTTGGTGGTAGAACACAAGAGATTCAAAGGCTAATAGGCAGAAGTCTCAGAGCAATTGTTGATATGGAAAAGCTTGGTGAAAGATTAATTACCGTTGATTGTGACGTTCTCGTAGCGGATGGTGGTACAAGAACAACTTCTGTATCAGGTGCTTATGTTGCACTAAAATTAGCGATTGATTCTCTTATGGAAAAAGGTGAACTTATTGAAAATCCTTTAAATGATTCTTTGGGTGCAATTAGTGTTGGGATTGATGGTGAAGGAAAGATTATCGCAGACCTTAATTATGAAGAAGATTCTAGTTGTGAAACAGATATGAATATCGTCATGACAGGAACTGGGAAATTTGTAGAAGTTCAAGGGACAGCTGAGGGTGTGCCGTTTAATATGGATCAGCTTAATGCTTTAGTCGAATGTGCGAAGACTTCTCTTGAGGTTGTTTTCAAAGAGCAGGATAGAGTACTTAATGTATAAGTTTGTTCTCGCTTCTGGAAATACTCATAAGGCTGAAGAGTTTTCGGAGTTGTTTAGCAAGGAAGTTGTTCAAGTCGAAGCGGCAGATTCTAAAGTTGATGTCGTAGAAGATGGAGCAACATTTCATGAAAATGCCCTAAGAAAAGCTGAGGGCTATTATAATAAGTTTCAAAAGCCAGTTGTCTCAGATGACTCTGGTATATGTGTCGATACGTTACCAGAAGAATTGGGGATTTGTAGCGCTAGGTTTGGAGGAGATGGCCTATCGGATAAAGATAGGGCGATGCTTTTAATTAAAAAGCTTAAAGAATCAGAGAATCGTAATGCTTACTTTGTATGCGTTCTTTGTTTTTACTTAAGCCCTAAAGAAATTTACTTTTTTGAGGGGCGTGTTAATGGAGAAATCTCAATGGAGTATCGAGGTGATCAGGGCTTCGGATATGACCCTGTATTTTCTCCAGATGCACTTAATGGAGAGACATTTGCTGAAAATCCCGACTGGAAGGCACTTAACTCTCATCGAGCCAAGGCCGTTGCTGAGGCCCAAAAGTTTTTTGCAGCACAAAAGAAATAACTGTTGCCAAATTTCGATCAATTAACTATAAATTGCTTTACCAGATCAATTTAAATGTCGGAGCGTAGCGCAGCCTGGTAGCGCACTTGCTTTGGGAGCAAGGGGTCGGAGGTTCGAATCCTCTCGCTCCGACCATTTTTTTATCCTTATATTTATTTGTTTACGATCGAAGTTATGTCGCAAAATACTTCAAGATCTCATCTTTCCAACTCAGCAGCGTTCTTCTAAGGCTTTTAAGCTCTTTTACTTTTGTATATGCCAAGATATCTAATAATTTAATCAGACTTCTCTTTGCTTTTTTACGACCCTTACAGCGATATAGTTTCATCAGGGCTTCCTTGGCATAATAAATCGCCGGTGATCCATAAGCCACTTTTGAACGACTCTACGAGTGTCATAATCTAGCTTAATTGAGCTTTTATATGGTTTTGATAAATCTAAAACTACATTTTTGACTAGTTCTCGACCTGGAATATAAGCTAGTGATTGGCAAAGTTGTCTATAATGCTTCTCATAGATCGTTTTGTTGCCAAGTTTTGTTATTGAATCAATGGCTGATAATAAAAGAGTTTTTAGTGTAAAGTTAACTCGTCGTGGAGTTGATATGATGATTGTTGAGAATAAAGACGACAAGATTAATAAGAATGCTGAAGGTGGTTACGAAATAGTTTTCTTAAAGGATGAGAGTGGAGATACCGTTTTCGATCTTAGGCCTGAAGATAAAATCAGTATTGTCATCAGAGAGTATGCTAACTAGAATGCAGTCTCTATATCAAAAAGCATAATATCGTCAAAATGCTTTCTTACAGGAATCTTGAATTTTAATTTTCTAGTGTTTCTCTTTTTAGAAGAGAGGTCTCCTGGAGAGACAACATTCCCCTTCAGGCTTAATTCTCCAAGATCAATACTCTCTCTTTTTTTGTACTTATAGCGTACTTTATTTTGAGCAAGAACGAACGAAGATATTAACATAAGAATAATTATTCTTTTGGACATCTGCTCTCCTTTGACCATACAAAGCTCCCAATTTCATCGGCCCAAAATTCATTGTTAAATGACCACTTGACATTACTACCATCTCTGACGAAATCGTAGTCTTCAATATCCTCTGATTGATACTTTAAGCGATTGGCAATTTTGTCTCTTTTAAATCCGTGAACTTCAATACCAAGAAGACTGAGGACTTGAGATGTTTTAATAAACTCGTTAGCTACTTTATAAAGGTTGGATTTAATTCTAAATCCTAGGTATGCTGATTTAACCTTAAGTTCTCGTTTTGTATTGTTGTAGTAGAGTCCCGCTAGTTTATCATTATTTCGATTAGCTTTAATTCTCTTTAGTTCATTCACGGCAATGTGAAAAAGATTGGAGTGATAGATGAATGAAGGTGTATTTCTAACACGATTTAAAATCTGTTTACTTATTGAAAAGGTTTTAAAAGTATTCTTCTTTTGAATAACAAGCTTTAATAGATTCTGCTCTGATATACTTCCTTTATTTAAAAACTTGATAAGCTTTTTAGAGTTGTTATAGTGTTTCTTATCAAAATAGGTCAGTATTTTCTTTACCTCATCCCAGTGACAAATTTTAAAAAAGCTCATGGCCGCCAAAAGTTCTCCTTCCGGAAAGAAATAGTCATTCATATATGGAGCACGATAAGATAATGTTTTACCAATGCTTGTATTGTAGTCTTTTAATCGATAGAGAACCCAAGACACTTCTAGTAAACTTGAAGGAAATAGATACGACCTCATATCAATATTAGAATAATGTTTTAACGCTTTTTTTAACTTTTGCTCTTTGTAATATGTTCTTGCTATCGATACTTTACAAAGATCTTTTAAGTAGGAAAAATATTCGTGCCTTGTATCAATGGTTTTATATTGCTTCTTTCTTCTTTCTGCTGTCTTTTGGCAAGATGAAAAACTAAGTCTTGCTTTATCAAGCTTATTGTCTTTCATCTCAACCGCTCCCTTTAGGCTGTAGGCATAAGATGCAATGAAGTGTTCTTCGTTAATATTATCCAGATATTTCAGTGCTTGGTTGATATTTTTCGCATCAAAAAAGTTCTTAGCAATCACAACTTTAGCGTATAGGGAATTACTCTTAACAAGTATATCATTTGGAATAAATGAAATTTGAATATGTCCTACTCGCTCTAAGACGTTATCAAGAAGTCTATCTAATTCGCTATTAGGCTCTTTTGTGATAACCATTGCTTCTTTTAAAAATGGAAGTGATGATAGGAAATAGCCTTTCGTAATTGCTTCTTCTGCTAAAGTTAAGGACTTTTTAAGATCAAGTTCGTAAATTGACTGAGAAAGTACAATGTTTTGAATGAGAAAAACTACGATAACGTAAAGTTTTCTCATAGTGTGAAGCCTGCCGAAAATATTATGTCTGTAGCTGATTGAAGGACTTCTTCTTCAGCAGATCTATTCTTTGCACTATAGTAATAAGTGTAGTAGTCCATATTAAAAAGTATATGTTTTGTTACATTGAGACGTAGTTGGAGTTTATAGTGAAGCGCTCCGAATGACTCTACTTCGTAAGAGTTCGTTGGATCAGTCCCTTCAAATGCCGCAATATTATTTTCAGCACTTATCTTGCTTATTCCTGCACCAACGATCAACTCCATATAGAGAATTTTGTTAAATGTATTTAGTTTGCCATAGAAGGGTGAATAAACCACTGAGAAGCCATTAGTAGATTTGAATCTCCTAACATTAGGAATTGTTAATCCGTCACTGCTTACTTTTTCATATGTATCGTTATTACTGTTTGAGTAAGCGTGATAGAAGCCCTCAATGCCCCAGGTTTCAGTAAAGAAGAATCCACCGGAGATATGGAGCCCCGTTGTGTCTTGAAATCCAGATGTGTTATTTTTTCCTAGACCAAAATTCGCGTAGAATGATCTCTTCTTTGAAAAAAACTTTTGTTGCAGTGCAAAAATGTTCTTGTCTGTACTTAGCCACTTAAAATTATAATAGTCGTCAGTTACAGCATGTGCTGTCGCACTGAGTAGAAAAACGAGATGACAAATGATACTTTTCATTGTCAAATATTCTCTAGTACATGTGATCAACCGTCAAATCCAAGGATGAGGAGAAAGAATGGAAAATATAGGTTTGCTAAAATCATTTCTAGTTTTTATGGATGATGGTGGTATTTTCATGTGGATAATTCTGACTTTATTTATTGTTGGTCTCTTTATATCACTTGAAAGATTTATCAGCTTTATGGTTTATGACTCAGACGGGCCATCATTTTTAAATGAAGTTCAAAAATATGTGATTAGTAATGATCTAGGTGGTGCAATTAAGATTTGTAGTAATTCAAGGTCTTTCATTCCAAAAATATTTAAGAATGGTTTAAAAAGGGCGAATCAGACAATATCGCAAATGCAAAATGCTATTGATGCCACTGCGCTAGAATGTATTGGAAAGGTCGAGTCAAGAATAGGTTATATAAATCTTTTAGCAAATATTTCAACACTGATGGGTCTTTTAGGAACAATCTATGGACTGATTCAGTCATTTGAAGCCGTCGGTGCTGCCGACCCAAGCAAGAAAGCCGAGATTCTCTCAAGTGGTATTTCAAAAGCAATGAATACAACAGCGATAGGCCTAATCTCTGCGATTACGCTTATGGCAATACATGCCATTTTGACAGCAAAGCAGGAGAAGATCATTGGAGCAATGGATGAGTATTCAATCAAGCTCCTCGATTTATTAGGGACTCGTAAAGTAGAGGAAGAATAGTTTAATGTATTCTAAACCTAGTGTTAGGAGGATAAAGCGAAAGGCTAAGCCACTTAATCTTGTTCCTATTTTAGATGCTGTTTTTATTTTGATATTTTATCTTTTAATGTCAGCGCAGTTCTTTAGAACCTTTGAAATTGGATCTGATTATCCAATGACTTCAGAGGCTTCACCGCCTCCAAAAGTTGATAAAGCTCTTAATTTAGCGATAGATATTTTCAAGGATCGTGTTGAGGTTCATATCGGTATACCAAAAACTTTATTGCACAAATTTTCTTTGACCGATAGTAATTACTTAAGTGATTTGAACATTTTCTTAGTTGATCTAAAGGTACAGTACCCTAAGGAAAATTCGGTGGTCGTAAGTCCTGATAGTCGTGTTGCGTACAAAGTATTAATAAATACTTTGGACTATATAAGAAAAGATAGAAGTGATGATAAAAAAAGAGTTCTCTTTGAAGAAATAGTTATGGGGAATGTGGACTTGTAATGGCGAGAGCAAGAAGACTAAAGAGATTTAAAAAAGACGAGATGCATCTGGAGATAAATTCTCTGCTTGATATTCTCGTTATCCTCCTAGTTTTTTTGATTAAGAACTTTTCAGCAACACAAATTGATATTCCAGTTCCGAAAGAACTTGTTGTTCCAATCTCTCAATCTGTTGATCAAAATTCAGAAGGAATAACGATCGCTATGGATAATAATTTAAATCTGTACCTCAACGAAAATAAAGTCAGTGAGCTCGACAGGGTGTCAACGGAGAGTTTAATTAATGAACTGTATGATGAACTTTTAATTGAAAAAAGTAATATCGAAGCAACTTTAAAATCCGAAGGAAAACAGCTAAATGACATTATTAATCTCGTTTTCGATGAAGGACTCGAATATAAGCACATAAAGAAAATTCTTTTTACAGTTAAAGAGGCTGGTTTTAGGGAATACAAATTTGTTGTAACACAGTGAAAATAATTCTTGTCTTAGTAATATTTTTAAATGTCCACGCGAAGCTTAATCTTTCAGAAGCTAAACGTCTTATTGCTTTGGAAAAAGAGTTGTTTAGTGAAATAGTAGAAATTGAGAGA
>CAWUIU010000202.1:0-6511 GCA_963922285.1 uncultured Oligoflexia bacterium
TACAAGTTTCCTCTTGTTAAGAATAGAGACTATGGCCGTTATCAAAATTTTGTTACAAATGGTGTTATGGTCGTAAAAGAACAAACTTACTTTTATGACTCTCCATTCTATAGAGAACAAATTTCATATGATGCTTATTTCATTTGTTCAGTAAACCTTGACCTATATGGAGACGCTTCATACTGTGACGCCTTCAAAAACAAAGGTGAATACTTTTACAAGAAATTTTCAAACTGATCCATCAAACTGGATCAGTTTTAATTGTGTAAGTTACCAGATATTTGTTCACCATTGCGATAATGGCCACACAAATCACCATCGATCGTAGGAAATGATAATATCGGTAATACAATTTTCAAGTCTTCCTCAGAGTCTTGATGTTGACAAAGAATGATATAAAAGAACGATATACCTTCCTTTTCAAAAGACTTTATATATGTATAAATCTGGTCACCCTCTTCATCGAATCCTAGATAAAGCTCATCATACTCCTCCAAGGTGCTGGTCAAACAGTCAGAATAGAGTTCGAATTTTTCAAATGAAATATCTGAATCTTTCCTAAGGCCTAAATGTTGCGCGAGCATTGTGTTTTTCTTATGCTCAACTTCTTCAATAACAGACTCATCAACCTGGAGCTCACTTGCGATTTGTTTATTATAAAAATCTTCAATCGAGTCGATTTTATCACCTTCTTTAAAGGCATTGATCAAGAATTCATTAGCTGTAGCTGTTATAACAAATACAAAAGACGGTCTTTTATCAAAAACCATCATGAGGCTTAGGATTTCAAAGCTTTTTCCATCTCTTTCAAATTCAGAAGCATAAACATAAAGCTCCTCTTTTAACTGATTTTCCATACGATAAATTTCATCAGGTGCATTCATATGTTCGTTAATTAAATTAACGTCTTCTAAATACTCTTGTACGTCCTCATTATATATATTGAGATCATCTCTTAATTTATCAAGTTTGTGATTGTAAATGTTTACAAGAGGTTGATAGAACTTCTCAATACAAGCCTCACTACAAAAACTAACAGGTGAACCTTCCTCAACAAAGAACATATCATCTAAGCTTTCATGCACAGACTTACAATGCTTACAATAGTAGGTATCCGTTTTAAAGAGAGACATTAAATATCAAACCCAAGACCAGCAGATAAAGAATTACCGTAGAGTCCATCTAAATGCCATAGTCCAAGATTACCACTTAAGAACTCTTGTTTAGGTCTTCTCATTCTAAATACAGCTTGCATAAACATTTTAACAGAAGATGCGAGCTGTAGTTGAAGTTTAGGAGTTATCGTTGAATATTTAATAGTCTCATTTAGTCTAATCGCTCGACCTAGGTCATCTGATTTAGATAATGAAATATTTTGTGCCTTTATCATAAAAGCTATATCAGAAGAGACCACCCAGCCCGCTTCAAAAGCAACTTTTGCAATATTGCCAATGTCAGACTCAAGCTCTTTATCACTAGTACCAGTAAAAATATAGTGATAGCCAAATGAAAGACCTACATTTCCAAGACGTTTAGAAGTTGAAACACCTATTATTTTGTCAGTTCGACCAGATGCAAACTCACCACTTCCAGAGAGTCTAAAACCCACTTCGAGATCGAGATTAAGAGCTTCACCACGGCCTCCAAATTGTAACCAATTTAAACCCATTAAAACGAGAGGGTTTCCAGCCTGATATGAAGTCTCATCTTGATCATTATATACACGACCAGAAAACATTGGGTATTCAACATCTAAATATAGGTCGTAGTCTGTGGCCATCGATGCTTTAAAGTCAAGACGATCAAACTTCCCAGAACGAGAGATTGTATCAAATTTAGAGTTAGAAAAAGATGTCGAAAAATCTAAATATTTTTTCCCACTCGTCGATCGTCTTGCCGTTCTTCTTTTTGAAATAGAATTATTTTTTGCACTTCGCTTTACTGATTTTCGAGAAGTACGAACTGAAGAAGCATCATAATCAGTATAATCCACTAAAGAGTAAGAATATGATGTAAATAGTAGAGAAATTGTGATTGGTAATTGCTTTAATGCTTTCATAAACCTTCCTTGCTTTACAAGCACATACGAGAAAATTGTACATTTGTTAGTTGATGATTACAAGTATCCGACAAAAGAGCTTGGTTGTGTTTTGACAATTATATATAAAAATTTCTTACAATAAAGCTAAGTAATTGAATTATTGTAAAGGAAAGTGTTTCCCCCCAGGCCCAGTATGAAAGGATCTACTAAAATAATAAAGTGAAAGGAGGCAGCTTTGATTGAACTTAGCTTTTTAAAACGACATGAATCTATTAAGAGACTAATCGACTTTGGCTCTAAAGGTTACTACCCTATTTTTGATAATGAAATCGATTTATCATATATAACAAGCTTAAAATTTACAAAAAATGACAAATTGAAAGCTAAAAGTCTTTTAAAAAAAATATCCAATCAAAAGACTTTAGAAAAACAAAGAGTGATTTTCTCGAGTTTTTGTAAAGATGAAAGACAAATTGCAGCAAAGGCACTTTTAGAATTAGTTGAAGGAGCAATGCTAGATGAAAATCTTCACCTACAATAAATTAATAACATTAATTTTTAGCATCACTGTGGCCGCAGAATATAGAGTCTATCAATATTCTGTTAGCACTAGAACAATTTCAAGAAGCCCATCTTCTCATTTGGTGACCTCAACGTTAGACCCAGTATCATATACTCGTTACCATGGAGGGTCAGATGCTTTAAAAGTTGATCTTTTAAAAACTTGGATGTGTAAGGGACACACAGGAGGTAGAGATCATTGTCCTGATCCAACAATTAAGGCAATGGGACAAAGAGATCAAGCGCAATGAAAATTTCTGCCAACGAGAAGTCTAGTCGTGACTATATTCAAAAACTTAATAACACTCACAGAAATCTTATTGCTAAAAAAGAGACTGAAATTAAAAACCTTAATAAGGTTTTTAACCAAAAAATATCCGATACCAAACTTGAAGGCGAAAGAAATATCGCTAATCAAGAGGACAAAAACCGTGCTGATCTAGCCAAAGGAATCAAAAATAAAGAAGACAAACTAGAACAAGTACAAACAGATTTAAAAAATCATGTGAAAGTATTAAATAAAGAAAAGCTAAGACTTTCTGAAGTTTATCAAGACCAAATTGAAAATAGTAATAATGTTTATCAAGAAAAGTTTAACTCTCTTTATAGCAACAATAAGCAAAAAAGTGATAAGATTATTGAACAAACAAATGATCAGATCTCCAAATTAAAAATACAATCGGATAGTGATATCTTGAAGATGAATACTGATAGTCAGTTAAGAGCTGATTCTATATCGAGAAGTCATGATAAAAGAATAAGTAACATAGATCGTCAAAATGCTAAACTTATCGAAAGACAAGTTAATCAAAACCGTGATGCATTTAATATGCTCCAAAAAAATCATAATGAACGTGTTCAGCGTCATACTAAAAAACAAGAGATGGACTACAATCAGAAAGTTACGGCCCAACAGCAAGAACTAACAAATGTAGAAAATCACCATCGTGAAATATTGAAGCAGAAAAGGATTTCTTTTAAAGAAAAGTTTGCAAATCTTGAAAACAGTCACAGGAGTATACTTGATCGCATCAAAAGAAAATTTGACAATGAGATCAAAGGTATTGTCGAAAAATATAGTGAACTAAAGAACCAGACTCTTAATAAAACACAAGATGATTTCTACCATGTGGCAGAACTTGAACCTATTGTAAAACAAGACCCTACCCACTATATGATAAGTCTACAAGTTCCAGAACATGAGCATGAACTTGTTAACTTAACAGCACAAAAAAGAGACGTACATATTTCCTTAACAAGAAAATTTAGAGATCAGGTTAAAAACCAACAGGGTGAAACAAGTAAAACAAGAAGAAGTGAGGTCCTCACGAAGAACTTCGTAGTTGCTGATATTCTCGATTCTAAGCAAGTTGATCGCAGTTACACAGATGGATTACTAACATTTAAGATTGCCAAGCTATAAAATCTAAGTTCAATATTCATTTAAAGTTGTACTCAACAGAGAGTGTAAATAATTTTGTGTTTTGACTGATGAATCAACTTCTTAGTAAACCGCTCTACTAAGGAGTTTCTAATGAACACAGAACAAAATGATCTCTTATTTGACCCTAATGAAGTAAATGAAGCACTCAAGTCAGCCAGTCACATGGATGATCTATTTAAAAAAGGTGGTGCCCTCCAGCTAATTCTTCCGAAAAATTAATTTGTGAACTCAGACCAGCAGCCGAAAGAGCAGAATTCTGTCTTCCTTCTCGAAAACTATCGTTAAGAGGGAAGAGATAGCCGACGCTCCCTACTTTATTTATACTTTTAAAAAGCTAAATAGAACTCTCCCACACCTTGTAAGCATCGTCACCGACGTAAGAAGTAACACTATCACCACCAAAATTAGTTACAACTTCAGCATGAGCGAGTTCATACATAAGTCTATATGTACCTCTTCCAAGCCAATAAAAGACGATTTGACTAACGATATTAACTGCAAACCTAATAGTGACATTGTTATCATAACCTTCAAAGTCAGTTAAATAATCGTAAGTAATTTCATTAAAAGTAACCATATTTTGATACCACTCTTTAATCACTTGATGATCATATTTTTTCTGATTTAATTAGTGTCGTTACTCTAAAGTTAAATAAGTGTGAAGTGACTTTATCAAGAACCACTTTATCTATATTTTCCATTATGTCTGCACTAAACTTAACTTCTTTTTCACCAGCAAAAATAAAAGTAGAAAGTATAACTAAAAAGAATAGGAATAGTCTTTTCATGAAATTTTATCCTGATACATAAACTATAAACGGTCTAATAGTACAAAACATTACTCATGATATTAACTTTTTCTAAGAAATAGACGTACTGTTGAAAATTTATTCAGTTTATTAGCAAAAAAAAACCAATCATATTAAAGACTTATGAATATAAATACGAAAAGAGATACATGATAAAATCAATTATACTTATCTTTAGTATGTTAAATGTACTTTCTTACGTTGACAAAGGCTTTAGTCTTGAAGATCTCAAAAAGAAAAAAGAGATTAACATTGTCGTAAAAAATAGTGCCACCTCTTACTATATCGATCGTGATGGTAATAAGGCTGGAATTGACTACGAGCTGGGAAAAATTATAGCCCAAAGACTTGGAGTTCTTCCTAACTTTATCGTCAAAGATAGTGTTCATGATATTATGATTTCTTTACGGGGTGGAGAAGCAGATTTTGCACTTGCTGGTTTGTCAAAAACGGAAAAAAGAGCAAAAGATTTTCTTATAACTAAACACTATCAATCGATAAGACAACAGCTTGTTTGCCATAAGAAATTCAATATTAAAAGCTTAAGTCGACTACATAAAGTGAATATTTTAGTCGCGAGGTCATCTAGTTATGTTCAAACATTAAATGAGCTACAAAAAAAATATCCTAAAATAAGTTTTAAACAAAGTTCAATCCTTAGCTCAGAAGAAATATTAGAAGAAGTATGGAAAGGGAAAATTGACTGTACAATAGCTGATTCGAACATCGTAGCAATTACACTACGAAGTTTCCCTGAATTAAGATTACAAAAGTCCTTTAAATACGAAGGACTAGTGGGAATATTGCCCAAAAGTCATAGTGATATTCATTATAAAATTAACAAAATAATAACAAAGCTCTTGAAGAATGGAGAGATGAGCAATCTTGAACATAAATACTATGATCACTTTGATGATTTTGATTATTATGACCTAAAGGTTTTTAAAAAGCGAATAAAAAGACGTTTACCGAAGTATAAAAAATTGTTTAAAAGTGCTGCTAAGAAATATGACCTTGACTGGAAACTGTTGGCCGCAATTTCATATCAAGAAAGCCACTGGAATCATAAAGCCAAAAGTCCGACAGGGGTTAGAGGACTTATGATGTTAACCAATGCTACAGCTAAGCAAATGGGCGTTAAGAATAGAGTTAACCCTAAAGAAAGTATTTTTGGCGGAGCAAAGTATATAAAAAAGCTGATATTACGACAACCAAAGTACTTGAAAGATTCAGATCGCATATTTATGGCACTAGCTTCATATAATGTTGGTTTTTATCACGTAAGAGATGCTAGAAGTTTAACAATATGGCAGAATAAGAATCCGAACAAATGGAAAGATGTGAGTGAAACACTTCCCCTCTTAAGTAAGAAAAAATACTATCGTAAGCTTCCTTACGGATATGCAAGGGGACATGAGCCAGTTATTTATGTGAATCGAATTAGGGAATATTATGAGCTATTAAAAAATGAATAACGAAGTATAAATAATTATGAGCCTAGATTGATGAATCAGCTCCCTAGAAGTACTTTCTATTAAGGAAAAATAAGAAACTGATCCATTATATTGGTGTCAGTTAGCATTTCAAAATGAATTTTCTCCTTTAAACCATTGTTAACAGTCAACTTAAAGTAATGTGTATGACATTTTACATACA
>CAWUIU010000203.1:0-6504 GCA_963922285.1 uncultured Oligoflexia bacterium
CAATGTATTCTCCTTTCTTATATTTTAGCTAATAAGTAAGAATTTTAAAAGATAGAGCCAACTAATCCTACTTGATTATGAAACTTGGTTATTGGTTAAGATAATTTAGCACCAATAAATAAAATTAAAAAGGGGACTATGAGGTCCCCTTTTCATTCACTGATTTGATTATTGATTAAGCAGCTACAGGAGGAGCTTCATTTCCTTTGTCCGTATTATCGACATCAAGTTTAGCCTTGTGAGCATTCTTCTTGTATTCTTTCCAGTCTACAAGAGCGATATCAAGAACTTCATCTATTGTTTTACACGGAATGAAGTTAAGTTTCTTTCTAAATTCATCTGGTATATCAACAAGATCTTTTTTATTTCCCCATGGAATAACAATAGTTCCAATTCCCATTCTCATTGCAGCAAGAGCTTTCTCTTTTAATCCACCAATCGGAAGAACTTTTCCAGTTAGTGTGATCTCTCCAGTCATTGCTACATCTTTGCTAACTGGTACCCCTGTACAAAGTGAAACAAGAGCTGTCGTTAGTGTTATACCAGCACTTGGACCATCTTTTGGTGTTGCACCTGCCGGTAAGTGAACATGGAATTCATGACTCTCAAAAGTTTCATCAGAGATTCCAAGATATTTTGCGCGACTTCTTATATATCCAATTGACGTTTGAGCAGACTCTTTCATTACGTCGCCAAGTTGACCTGTTAATGTAAGACCTTGTCCTTTCATTTTAGTTGTTTCTATATAGAGAACTTCTCCACCGTGAGCTGTCCAAGCAAGACCTGTGCAAACACCAACTTCATCACGAGACATGTGCTCTTCTCTTGTGAAAACTGGTGGTCCTAGAAACTTCGTAACAGTATCACCAACAATGTGTGTTTTTCCAACTTCACCTTTCGCAATTTTCATTGCAACTTTCCTACAAAGTGCGCCAATTCTTCTTTCAAGATTTCTGAGTCCTGCTTCAGAAGTGTAGTGTTCGATTACACTATTTACACCTTCGTCAGTGAATTCAACATGCTCTTCACCGATTCCGTTTTCACCCATTTGCTTAGGAATAATATATCTCTTAGAGATCTCAACTTTTTCTTCTCTTGTATATCCTGAAAGATTGATAACCTCCATTCTGTCTCTTAGTGGACCTGGGATATTTTCAAGCATATTAGAAGTTGCGATGAACATAACATTTGATAGATCATATGAAACGTTTAAGTAGTGATCTCTAAAATCTTTGTTCTGTTCTGGATCAAGAACTTCAAGTAGTGCAGATGATGGATCACCTTTGTAGTCACTACTTAGCTTATCAATTTCATCTAAAAGGATAAGAGGGTTATTCGTCTTTGCTTGCTTCATTGCTTGAATAAAACGGCCTGGCATTGCTCCAACATAAGTTCTTCTATGTCCTCTAATTTCTGCTTCGTCTTTTACTCCACCTAGAGATATTCTAACGAACTCTCTTCCAACGGCTCTCGCAATTGATTTACCTAGAGATGTCTTACCAACCCCTGGAGGTCCTTGGAAGCAAAGAATTGGACCTTTCATATCATCGCCTTTAAGTTGTCTAACGGCGAGATACTCAAGAATTCTTTCTTTAACTTTGTGGAGATCAAAATGATCTTCATCGAGGATCTCAAGAGACTTATCAAGGTCGATATGCTCTTCAGATTTCGCGGCCCATGGAATATCTGTCATCCACTCAAGATAGTTTCTTGTGATAGTTGACTCTGATGAATCAGGGTGCATTTTTTCAAGACGAGTAAGCTGCTTTAGACATTCTTTTTTTACTTCTACTGGCATTCCTGCCGCTTCAATTTTCTTTCTAAACTCACCAAATTCATCATCAGCTTCTTCTGGTTGACCTTGGTCTCCGAGTTCTGATTTGATAGCTTTGATTTGTTCACGTAGATAGTATTCTTTTTGTGTTTTTGACATTTCACCTTTGGCAGCGTTCTTAATTTTTTGCTGCATCGATAAAATTTCAAGTTCACGATTTAGAATTTCTGCAATTTTATGTAGCCTCTCAATTGGATCAAGTGTTTCTAATATAATTTGTGCTTCATTTACATAGAGGTTTAAGTTCCAAGCGACTAGGTTTGCAAATCTGCCTGGATCTTCGATATCTTCAAGTGTCATTAAAATATCAGGTGAAAGAACCTTTCCAAGTTGAATAACTCTTTCAAGTGATTCCTTGATTGATCTCATTAATGCTTTTGTAGCAATTGCATCAAGAGATGGTTCGACCTCTTCAAGTTTTTGTACTTTCGTTAAGTAGAATGGTTCTGTTTGTTTGTAATCAATGATTCTAACTTTCGCTAAGCCTTGTACAAGAATTTTAATTCTTCCATCAGGTAACTTTCTCGTTCTTAGAATTGCTGAAACAGTTCCGATATCATAAATTTCAGATGGACTCGGTGACTCTGCAACAATGTCTTTTTGACTTGAAAGTAAAATCATTTCATTCGTGTGATTAATCGCGTAATCTACTGCTTTAAGAGAAGCTTCTCTACCCACAAAGAGTGGAATAATCATAAACGGATAAATTACATGGTCTCTAGTTGGTAAGAGGGGTAACTCATTCTTGAATTCAATATTTTCGCCCTCGTAATTTGTAACCATAAAAAACTCCTCCATGTAGCACTATGGCATTATGTGTACTGTTACTTGATCGGGAAATTATTAAAGTTCTTTATAGATTTTTTAATAAAATTAGCTTTTTATGTTAGTTTTTTAATTGAAAACTTTAGTCAGTTTTAGCTAAAATCTCGTAATTGCATTCTGGTAAGCTAATTTGAAAATTGGATCATTTTAGTAGTAATACAGAAAAAAAAGTGGAGTAAATATGTCAAAAAGTAATGTTAGTTTAGCGTTGGTGGTTTTAGCTGCTGGAAAAGGAACAAGAATCAAGATGGATCTACCAAAACCATTGGCTCCGCTGCATAACAATACCCTTGTTGACTACGTTATAGCGGAGGCGAGAGAGCTTGGAGACATGTTTATTATTACAGGTCATAAAAAGGAAATGGTTGAAGAACATATCATGAATAAGCATGAGGGATTTTCTAGTAAGAATTTTATTTGCCAAGAAGAACAGCTTGGAACAGGACATGCTGTTCAAACATATTTTAAAGGGAATCTTGATGCGGATAATTATGAATATACAATGATTATGTGTGCTGATACACCTCTATTAACATGTGAAGTACTAGAAGACATGCTGGCAGAAGCCGCTAATGGATATGATGCAGTTGTCGCTACTTTTAATGAAGAGAATCCTTATGGTTATGGTCGTATCATTAGAGCTGATAAGGGTTTTTCAATTGTGGAAGAAAAAGATGCTAGTGATAAGCAAAGAAAAATTACCGAAGTTAATTCTGGTCTTTATATCTTTAAGACATCTTATTTAAAAGAACATATATCAGGACTTAGTAATTCGAATAATTCTGGAGAGTTTTATTTAACTGATACTGTAAAAGAAGGATTCAATGTTAGTCCAAAGTTGTTTGCAGACAAAAATTTCTTTATGGGTGTTAATGATTTAATGCAGTTATCTGTTGTTGAAAGAAAACTAAAAAATAGGAATCAAAACTATCTTCTTAAAGACGTAGGTGTTAGGTTTCTCGATCCCTCACATTCATATGTTTTCACAAAGAATGTTGGTAAGGGAACAATTATTCATCCAAATGTACAAATTGATGATCTATCAATTATTGGTGAGAACGTTATTATTGAGATGGGCTCCATCATTAATAACTCAAAAATTGAAAATGGCGCACATATTAAAGCTAACACATATATAACGGATTCAGTCGTTGGTCCGAAGGCCAAGGTAGGACCAATGGCTCAGCTTCGTCCTGGAAGTGTTGTTGGGGATGGGTCTAAAATAGGTAATTTCGTTGAAATGAAGAAATCGACTCTTGGAAAGAATACAAATGTCAGCCATCTTTCATATGTAGGAGATGCGGAAGTTGGAAACGAAGTTAATATAGGCTGTGGCTTTATTACTTGTAATTATGATGGAGCAAATAAGCACAAGACAATCATAGGAGATGGATCTTTTATTGGTTCAGATTCGCAAATGATTGCCCCAATAAATATTGGTAAGGAATGTTATGTAGCCAGCGGCTCAACTGTAAATAGTGATATGCCTGATGGCTCCTTTGCCATTGCTCGAGCAAAACAAGTGACAAAGGAAGATATGGCTAAACGTTTCATAAAGAAAAAGTAGGCTAATTAATCACAAACTTCTTTTCTGGTGAGTATTTCGAAATACTTGCTATCCGACTTTTCAAGTGGATGATTAACGATAATTAAATCACCATTGCTTAAATAGTCTGGAAAAATTGAGTTTTTCGACATATTTGTCGTTACTCTTGTTTCCTCTCCTGTAGCAATATCCATTTCATAGATATTTGCAATCTGTGTATTTGGTGGAAGATCAAGATAGTTGTTATAGTATTCGTTTTTTGGATTTCTATATTTATGATATGCAATTTTCTTATTGTCGTAGCTAAACGAAGCTTTCCCTGTTAAAAATGGAAGCTCTCTAATGATGTCACAATTCTCTCCGTTGATTCTAACAATATTACTTTTGGAAGTCTTAGGGTTGAACCCTGTAACCATAGTTCCATCTTTAGAAACCATTGGTAGCTTAAGGTCAAGATTTGAGCAAAGAACTTTCTTGTCACTTATTGGGTAAAATTTAGTCGTGACTCCATTTCTTCTTTCTTCAACATAGTCTCGATAGTGAAGGGATCCAGTTTCAATGATGACTCGATAAGTGGTTTTGCTTTCTGTTTCATTGAGAACACCAATTGACTGATAATAGCCTCTCATTGTTGAATCAAAATACATTGGGAAAGTATCATGTTCATACTTTTTTATATCCTCATATTTATAGAACGCTAAGCCTTTAGCGCCATAATCAGGATCGTCGAAATTAAGATTTTTGACCATTGGAACGGATAAGAGTCTTTTGTTTTGCATCATTACGGGATCATATTTGCCTGGGGTGTAGTAAGTGATTCCTGTTTCAGAATCGAGTAGGTAATTTGTAAGAGTGTTGAAACCGTTATTGATGAAAGTTGAGTAACCAATGAGTTCTGCAGCACCAGTTGCTCTGAAGAAGAAAGTTGGTGTTTTATCAACATTAATAATTTTATCGGTAACATATTGTTGACGACACTGCTGTTTTTCTACTTTTCGAATTCCAATTCTTTTGGCGATAGTGTTGTAATCAAATTCGTACAATCCACCTGTTGTAATTAATTTCGCTTTTACATCCTCAATATTCTCAAAGAAAAACTCTTCTGCATAACCTCTTGCTTCAAGTCTGTTGTGGTCCCTCTTATTCTCAAAAACTACCGATTTGTGAGGTGTGTAAATCATTAAGGCAGATATATGTTCTGTTTTTTGAACTTGTTGATCTTCAAAAATTGCCTCGCTTGATACAGATTTCACTTTGTTATATTCAACATCAAATGAAACAACCCACTTATTCTCTTCTCTTTTAAGTTGAGAGGATTGAATATGCTCTGCACATTTTCTTAAACTACTCTTTTCATTAAAAATACATTCTTCAAATGAGTTGAATTTTCTTGTTTTAAATCTTTCAATAGCTTTTTTTGCACAACTTGTTTTTTTTGTTACGAACGTTTCAGATGGTAATATCTCATCTGTAAAGCTAAATGAAGAATTTGACTTTTTAATAAATTTAGTTAGTTCATTTACGCTATTTGGAATACATTCATTAGGGTTTTTCTTTCGTTTCTTTCGGCATGATCTCTTTTGCTTCTTTAGCCACTTCTTATCACTAATTTCGATTCTTACAGAATACCTCTTTTTGGTTCCTTCTTCGCTGATACACTTCTCAGCTATTTTCACACTCTCTGTCTTGTTAACCATAGCAATCGTTTCAGTATTGTTAACAAAAAGATCGCCAGTAAGATTCTTGATATCTTCACTTGTAATACTAATTGTAAGATCTTCATTTTCTTGTAGATCTACATTTCTTAGCTCTTCAAAATTAATTGTAGAGTTAGCTAGTACTGATGATGTTATTAAGAGTGAGATTAAGTGTTTCATTATTCTTCTCCTAGGAGGATTCGTTTAATCCTCTCATGAAATGTAAAGCCATATAATTTGGATTGATAAGTACCGTTAGAAAAATAAAAATAACCAGGGAAATGATTGTACATCCCATCGGTAATTTGAATGTCATATGATAGGGTTAGGCACTCGCCTTTGAAGGTAAACTTCGAGTTAGGAAGTTCTTCATGATATGTATTATCAAGTAGTGGTATGAATGTGATACCTTTATTCTTGAAAAACTCTCTTGAGTCTTCTAGTCCAAGAATTGATAAGGGCATATAGGGGTTCCAGGTATAGAAGACGACTTCTTTAGTTTCAAGTAGTGCCTGCTCGATATCTTGTTCCGTAATTTCACGGCACTTTTGAGCCTGTGCTGGGTATATTGCGAATAGTATAAAGCTGATACAAAGTAGTTT
>CAWUIU010000204.1:0-6490 GCA_963922285.1 uncultured Oligoflexia bacterium
ATGTTGCTCAAGCACTTACAAGAACACTGGCAAATATAGAGTGTCAGATTATTTGTATGGATGACCGTGAAGAGTGGATTTCGAAACTTAATACGGAACAAGAAAATCTTAAAATTATTCATACTAATAACTTTTCTGAAGTAGATAATTTAGATGAAGAAACTTTCTTTATCTCAATGACAAAGGGCCATGCTACTGATGTGCCTATCTTAAAACGAATCAGTCAGCTCTATCCACAATGTCCATATGTTGGCGTCATTGGTAGTGATCTTAAAGGGAAGCGTGTGAAAGCAGATCTTAAAGAATTAGACGTTTCTAAAGGCTTTATTGATAAATTACGAGTTCCTATTGGCTTACCTATTGGTAATGACAATCCTTATGAAATTTCGATTAGTATAATTGCAGAACTTTTACAAATTAGGGGAGAGTAGCTCTACTCCATAATTTTTGAGTAAGCTTTTCTACTTTGTTCAAAGAGTCTTTTAACAAATCTATTCTTGTTCGATAGCTTCATAAAGAAGTCATAGACTCTCTTAGATCGACTCATAAAGAAAATGATAAAGGCTATGCCAATTGCTCTGAGTGTTTTCCATAAAACAACGGCTGTAGAGTTTCCAGATAAAACAAAGAAAGCGATCATTAGTAGAAACGAGATAAGAAAAAATGGTTTCATAAGATCTGAAAGAGCTCCCTTTAGAGCGCTGCTGTATTTTATTCGCTTAATATTTAAAGTTTTAGATTTAACGAGAGTATCTGTGTAGTTACTGAGAAAGTCTGTTGGAATTCTTTTTGAAAAAAGAGCAATGAAAATGGCAATCGTTATCTTAATTCCTATGACTGTTCCGGCTACAACTAGTACAGTTTCTTCCGTTACGGGAGTATGTTTGTTTAACTTCTTAATGAAGTAAGCGAGTGCTGCCGTAAAGTCACTTCCATAAATAAGAGTGTAGGTGATGAAAGGCTGAACAAAGGCCCAAAGAGAAAGAAGAATCATTCCAAGTATTTTACCAAAAATATTATTACCAAGAGTAAAGAGACCAAGACTAAAGAGAGTTCCCTGGGATGTGATACTAATCATTGGGCCGAATTTCTTTCCTGCTGGTGAAAAGGATTTCATAATGGCGACAATTGCTGAAACTTCAAAAGCAACTTTTGCAGCAATCGATCTCTTTTCAATTTTTTCGGTACTCTTGATTAGATAGAGCCCTTGGTTAAGGGAGAGAGATTGTCCTGAGAAAGGAATTTTTAGACCATGAAGAAATGAACCTAGAGCTATCTCAATAATAGAAAGACCTATAGCCTTTTCGACGATTAACTCGTCTTCGTCCTTATTAGATGTATTTTCAGTAGTTTTGTTCATTCTGTATATATTTTATCGGGTAAATCTTAATATGAAAATTTCTTAATATATATTGTTTAAAAAAATGATAACATAGAGTGGATTGTGTGTAAGATTATTCAAGGAGGAATAATGAAAAAGGTTTCATTACTATTAATTGCGTTTACTCTATCTTTCTCAGTTGCGGCTAAGGATAGTTCTTCTGGATGTGGACCGGGTTGGTTTGTCTTTAAGAAGAATTCTCTTGTATCTTCAGCTCTAAGAGTTACAACTAATGGTATTCTCTTTCCATTTGTAACTCTTGGAATGACTTTTGGTACTTCGAATTGTTCAAAGCACTCGATTGTTTTAAAAGAGAAAGAAAGCTTAAAATTTGCAACAGAAAATTACTATGAACTAGCTGCTGATGTAGCAAAAGGTGAAGGGGACTTCTTAACAGCATTCAATGAAACTCTAGGATGTCATAAAGATGCTTCTAAATTTCTTAATCAAGAAATGAAGTCTAATTACAAGAAAATCTTTAATGAGAAAGCTAATCCTGAACAGCTAATGATTCAAACTTACAACCTAATTTTCACAAAAGAAAATCTAGCAAAATCTTGTCTACAAGCTTAATTTTATTTTTTGTTCTTATATTGAATAATTTTAACTCCTTTTCTGCTACAGAAGAGGAGTTAATTCTTTTTGCAAAATCTAAATCTTGGCAGAAGTTACTCTACTTCGAAGATGGTGAGTCTCTCATTGTAGGTGATCGATACTTTCTTAGTAATAATGGGTTTTATGATCCTCTCGCTGAACTAAAGACGACCATTGAGTATTTAAAAGACAATAAAACTCATATTGAAAATACATCGAGTAATTGTATCTTCAAAGCTAGAAGAAGACTAATTTCTAAAAATCTAGGAATTAAATTTCCTAAGGTCGATTGTCCTGATTATGATAATTGGATTGAAGGCTTAGATGTCGAGGATCTCTTCCTTGTTTATGCCAGTAGTTATCCAAATAACCCAGCATCTATATTTGGTCATACTTATCTTAGATTTAATCGAAAGAGTCGAAAAGAGAAGAGTGCCAAGAAGCTCACTGGCTACTCTTTCTCATATCAGGCGAGAACTGATCCTAATGAATCTGGTTTTCTCTATGTCTACAAGGGAATTTCTGGTCTTTACTATGCAAATCTTGAGATTAAACCTCATTATATCGATGTGGGTGTCTATAATAATTTTGAAAGCCGCGATCTATGGGAGTTTAAAATAAATCTCTCAGAAGAAGAGAAGGACCTCTTTCTTCGACATGCTTGGGAGATGTCTATTACAGGTGCTTTTCGCTATTACTTCTTTGATGAGAATTGCTCGACATTTGTCCTACGTATGCTTGAGGCCATAAAACCGAATCTAAGTTTCAAGACAAAGAACGAACTCTTTGTTGTTCCTCAAGTTACTTATCGAGAAATTCATCAAGAGTTGGCAAGTCAGGATAGTACAATTAATCTCTCTCTTACTGAGAAGATTGATCAACAGCATAATAAATTAGGAAGTTATCAATCAGATAAAGAAAATGAAATCAGAAAACTAGATTACTTAATCGATTGGTGGAAGTTTAAAAATTATAAGGCTAATGCTAATTTAAAAACTAATGAAAAGATGAAGATGTTTGATATTCTTGAAAAAAGAGCAGCTATCAAACAAACATCATCTTTCAATTTTGATAAGAGTATCTATAAGAATGAAACACCAGAGCTAGGTCATAAAATGAGTTTTGTCTCTCTAGGATATAAAGAAGAGGTTAATGGAAATTTTAGATATGGCTTTCATGACTTCTTTGACCCAAGTCTTGGTTATAGTGATAATGCCTTTATTAAATTCTTTGATTTAAAATATCAAAATTCTAGAGAACAAGATTTCTTTCACCTAAGTCTCATCAATATTTTGTCCCTTAATCCACTCAATACCGTCTTTCCAAGAATGTCCTGGGAAATAGACTCTGGATATTCCTATCTTGAAAACCATCAACTTTTCTTCAATGCCGGTCTTGGAATCTCAGGCTCTACTAAGAATCTTCAGACTTACTTACTCATCAAAGGTAAGTACGACGGACTTAGACAATCTCGACTATATCCTAGTGTAGTGACAAAGTTTAAGTGGCTGATTACAGATCGCCTTACTCTTGGTGGATCACTAGAATATGAATATCTAAAAGCAGATTCACAGACCTTTGAAGAGATAAATTTCATTTACTCTGATGGGAAAAAGAAGCTAACTATTGGATATTCAGAAGATTCACTTCAGTCTACTTTGGGATTCTATTTTTAAGATCCGCGTCACCGATTATAAATTACTTAACAAATAACTAATATATTGACGATAACTCCCTAAAATATTATAACTATTTCCACATCATTATGGTGACCGTAGTTCAGTTGGTAGAGCGCTTGATTGTGGTTCAAGTTGTCGTGGGTTCGAGTCCCATCGGTCACCCCATTTTTCATTCCCTTGATTTTTCTTCACCTCGGACAATTTTGATGAGCTTTATTGTGAAATTTCAAAAGTTCTAGTTTCGGTAATAATAAAAAATTAGTAAGCTTTTTGTTAGGCATGTCTTTTTTCTCCGTTTAAAATTTGATTTCGCAGTTCAATTATAAACGATTGAAACTTCATGCCTATTCTAGAGTTTTTCCACAGAGTAGTGCTCTCACGTGTGAAGAGCATTACAAATTAAAAAGAATCTTTAAATTGCAAAGAAGCATTATAGAAATAATGGGAAGCCATAGAATTCTTTCCCATTTACTCGGTGTTATAATATGAAGAATCGTTTGAATGGTATTAAACACGATCGCAGATATTAAAAGCTTCTGTCTTAAATTTTGAGATCCAAAAAGGATGTTGCCGCTACCAATCTCAACGAACAGTGCAACAGAAAAAAGAATTAAAATAGAAAGTCCTGAGAATATTTTCATTTTAGCTGGGAGTTCTCCACGGAACTTTCCTGCCATAGTAAGGTGTCCCCAAGGCTTACCTTGAATTAGGCAAATATGAAATGCAATTAAAATGAGAATACATAAACTATGTAAATGAGCTAAATGCTGGCTATTCATTTTTTACTACTCCAAAAGGTCTCAGTCAAAAATTATATATATTTGTTTCTTATCTAAATACAGACTTTCCATTTCAAAAACCTTTTCTCGTTTTAGTTATGTGTTTCATTCATTTAATACTTCTGCAATACTACGATAAAGGAGCTTTTTATCTGTTTTTATAATCTTTACTTCTTTTTTTTTTAAACCACCTTTTTCGAAACAACTTTCTTGTAAAGGTCAACTCCTCTTTATTCTACTCTGAATAAACCCAGTGTCTTGAACTAAATTTGAGTATGTTAAAGATATTTATGGATCGCGAATCTGGCGCTACTGATTGTGCATGGATAACGATAAAAAAATGAAAAAAGATTAGCGTTATTAATAGTTATAGAGAAATAGATTAGTCTATACTTTATGTGCTTTGTGTTATGGGGAATAACAGTCGAAATGTAAGACTTGTCTCGTTGAACTTCAATAAAAAATAGATAAGAATATTTGAAAATAACTTAAAGGAAATTAATATGAAATCATTATCGATTTTATTGATGTTGTTATGCACGTCAGTATTCGCAAAAACGTATACTTTGTCTTCAAGTGAAGGAAATTTAAGGCTTAGAGTTGCTCTTGAAAACGGTAACCTCTTCTATAGTCTTAAAAAAGGTCAAGACACTGTACTTAGAAAATCACTTCTTGGTAATCACTTAAGAGGAATTGATTTAACTAATGGCCTTAAAATTAAGGATTCTAAAACTTATCAAAAACGTTCTCAGTGGGACATGATTTGGGGTGAGTTTAAAACAGTAAAGGATCGTCACAATGGTCTAAAGCTAATGCTTACAAATGGTCGTGTTGATATGAATATCGACTTTAGACTTTATCCTGATGGGTTAGCATTTCGCTATGAATTTCCTAAGCAGAAAAACCTCGATAGATTTGAAGTTGTTGATGAAAGTACTGAGTTTCGTTTAAATAGAAACGATGAGGCTTGGTGGATTCCAGCATTTAAAGATAATCGTTATGAGTATCTTTATAACAAAAATACTATTGCTGAGTTAAATGTTGTTCACACTCCAGTAACTGTTGAAAGAGTTAATGGGCCAATCGTTGCTTTTCACGAAGCAAGATTAATTGACTACACTTCATATGCTCTTAAACAAAAGAATGCAGATACTCTTAAGGTTGATCTCTATCCATGGGCCAATACTGATACAAGAGTATATGGAAAGACTCCGCTTGTGACTCCTTGGAGAACGGTTCAAGTTGCATTTGACCCAGCTGAGTTAGTTGAATCGACAATGATCTTAAACTTAAATGATCCGGCAGATAAGAATATCGATTATTCTTTTTTAAGCACTGGTAAGTATGTCGGTGTTTGGTGGGGAATGCATCTTGGTAAGTACACTTGGGGAAGAACAGATCGTCATGGTGCTACTAATAAGAATGTTAAAAAGTATATCGACTTTGCAGCTAAGCATGGTCTTAATGGTGTATTAGTTGAAGGTTGGAACATCGGTTGGGATGGTGACTGGATGGCAAATGGAGATATCTTTGTTTTTGATCAACCATATCCACATTATGATTTCGCAGGTCTTTCAAAATATGCACAGGAAAGAAATGTAACTCTAATCGGTCATCATGAGACAAGTGCTTCAATTACAAATTACGAAAAGCAATTAGATAGAGCTTATAATTACTTAAACAAGCACAATGTAAAAGCTGTTAAGACAGGTTACGTCGGGACAAGACTTGATAAGAAAGAATGGCACCACGGTCAGTATGGTGTTAATCATTATACAAAAGCGATGAAAAGAGGTCATGAAGCTAAGGTTATGATGGTTGTTCATGAGCCGATTAAACAAACTGGTTTAAGAAGAACTTATCCTACTTTAGTTAGTGCTGAAGGTGTAAGAGGGCAAGAATATAATGCTTGGGGAATGCCAGGGAATAATCCAGCTCACACAACAATTGTTCCGTTTACAAGGTCTCTTGCTGGACCAGTTGATTTTACTCCTGGTGCAATGGACGTTCTTTTTAATGACTGGAGACCTAATTCAAGAGTTCCAACAACAATTGCC
>CAWUIU010000205.1:0-6421 GCA_963922285.1 uncultured Oligoflexia bacterium
TCTTTTTTCAGAGTTTTAATATCATCTTTGTTAATTAACTTATGATTTACACTAGGGATTGGATCTTGCCATAGTATAACTTCTCTAGGTACATCTTTTCCTATATAACGAACTCGAGGTCCCATATCACGGTGAGTTAGCTTAAACCATGCACGTGCAAATGCTTTCTCAAATTCTTCAGGGTTATCTTTCCACCTTTTCGTTATCTTTCCATATGCTGGATCAAATCTTAAAGATAAATCAGTTGTAAACATAATAGGAGCATGACGCTTATTTGGATCATGAGCATCAGGAACTAAGTCGCCTGCATCTTTATCATCAGGAATCCACTGTGTTGCACCAGCAGGACTTTTTGTCATCACCCAATTAAAGTCATAAAGATTATCTAGGTACTGAGTCGTCCACTGAATTGGATTTCCTGTCCATGCACCTTCAAGGCCACTCGTAATTGTATCAGCACCTTTTCCCGTACCACACTTATTCTTCCAACCAAATCCTTGTTGCTCAGTTGGTGCCACAGCTGGTGCAGCTCCCATACAACCTTCAGGCTTCTTTGCACCGTGAGCTTTACCAAATGTATGCCCCCCTGCGATAAGCGCTGCTGTTTCTTCATCATTCATTGCCATTCGAGCAAATGTCGTTCTAATTTCATGTGCCGCTAACTTTGGATCAGGAACACCATTAGGCCCTTCAGGGTTTACATAGATTAATCCCATTCGAGATGCTCCTAAAGGCTTCGCAAGCTTTCTCTTTCCTTTAATACTTCCTGTATGTCTTTTACTATCTAAGAATTTTGTCTCAGGACCCCAGTACACAAGATCAGCTTCCCAGTCATCCATTCTACCGCCAGCAAAGCCAAATGGCTTAAATCCCATTGATTCTAGAGCGACATTACCAGCTAGAACCATAAGATCTGCCCAAGATAAACTGGCTCCATACTTCTTTTTTACAGGCCATAGAAGTCTTCTAGCCTTATCTAGGTTTCCATTATCTGGCCAACTATTAAGTGGTTCAAACCTCATTTGACCACCACTAGCACCACCACGTCCATCAGAAACTCGATAAGTACCAGCACTATGCCACGCCATTCTAATAAAGAACGGTCCATAGTGACCGTAATCTGCTGGCCACCAATCTTGAGAGTCAGTTAGAGATTTTTCGATATCTTTTTTGACAGCTTTAAGATTTAACTTACTAAATGCTTTAGCATAATTAAATCTCTTGTCCATTGGACTAGATTCAGCTGCGTGTTGCCTTAATGGTCCAAGGTTTACCTTCTCTGGCCACCAAAATTGATTTGTTTTTGCTTCACCAGCTTGAAAGCTGTGAGCGCTACTTCCATGATCACTTGTCGAACTACAGCTCGTTAAAGATAGAGCTATAGTAGCAACTGTAATCAAAGACATCTTATGCTTTGACATACAATTCCTTCCTGTTGAGGTTAATAAATATTACGTGAAATGATGTTAGATGAGTGTATCATTTATTCCTATTAGATAAAACTTATTCCATCATCAAAAATAACTATCAATTAACTGAAGTAAATAATCATCTATTAACATAGGCCGCATTTGGCACTTATAATGATAAAATATTTTATTAAAGTATAGATTCCAAGAGATTAGTTATACGCCTAGTTTCTTTCTTAACTCACATAATAAGTCGACATCCCCCTGTCGTAATTGTATATGGTTTTACTCTCATTTTAATTTTTAGATTAGAATAGACTTTCCATTGCTCGTTCAAAAAATTTCCTCGCTGAAGATATTTAACTTGTTAAGAACTAAGCTTTTACCACATTGGATTCTATAAATAACTTCGATATCTCAAGCAATTAAAGTGGAGAATGAAGTCATTCATACCTTAGGGAAACCCTCATGCTTTTGTAAAATGTATAAAGTTAAATAACCATTTCTTAGACTTTTAAAATTTGTATAGAGCTAGCTCCTCCTGATATTTAAATATCGATGGCACCACCCATTTAACTTTATATTTTAGTTTAATAACTATCCTTAAATAAAGAGATTATATTAATCAAGAACATTACTACCAAGTTTCAATCAAAAAAATACACTACAGCAAAACACAGTATTCATCAAAATTAAGGAGATAAGATAAAAGAATTCATTACTCTTAGTAACACCATTTTTAAAGACCTCTCATACATTTGATGATGAACAGATCATTAAGAGCGAAAAAATTGATGACATATTGACAGCTTAATTTATCGTAAAATTTAAAGGTGCTAATGAAAGTAGTATAAGCAATAAGGAAAAAAATACTTTCGACTGAACAATTAAAATCAATCTTTTAAATAGATATGAATGTAAGCAATCTTGATTGCGGAATGAACGATCCTCAATAGAAATTGAGAAAGTAGAATATAATTCGATTTATCAATAGAAAATACAAGACTAATTTCATTTGTGGCTAAAGATTGTGAAGATTATGGATACTAAAGACTGGAAACCATGTCGATATTACAGAGACTCTACTAGATTTTGTATATTGAGAGAATCCCCAACTTCTTAAGATATAAGCATTATTTCAGTACCTTAACGAAATCGTCAATTCTTTTTACATATAATCCTTACTCGATTTTTCAAATAATCTTCATATGATCATAAAAGCTGGCAGAATCAATTTCAAATAAAGATTAAAAACTATTACTCAAATGAATTAGAGAGAAAAATGAAAAATATAGCTTTAATTTTATTGCTTTTCGTATTACAAGAGAGCGTTCTTGCGGGTCCTCCTATCCAAAACTTCAAAAAACGCCAAGAGTGGATAAAGTTAAATCGACGATTAAAAGCAATCCCAAGCAAGCTTGATAATTTATCAGAGTCAGTTATTGTTGAAAAGTGCTCTCAATCAGAAGAAGCTTTAATTCGAAATCGTCTTTTACTTGCCGATGATGGTGCACGAAGAGTATTGCAAGAAATAGATGAAACATTGGAAAATAGAGAAGAGTTTAAAAGAAAAAAAGTTCTTCTAAAAGTTTTAAATGCTAGAAATAAACTAATTTGTGCAATAGAAGAGCTCTCTAAGAGTAAATATATTTGTGGAAAAGATAAAGAAAACACTTATAATGCTGGTTTTACCCTCCCATTTAGAGGCTCTAAAATAAAACTATTTTCTATTCGAGAAGGCGGTCCTGTGGAATTAGAGCAAACTCTACTACACGAGGCAGTTCACCATTGTAAAACAACAGATGCAGCTTATTTTACATATGAATATTATAATCCTCCTCCACACGATACGCTACTTTCAACATGGGATAATATCGCAGATACTTATGCTTATTGGTTAAGGTATGGATTTTGTGTACCTGAAGAAAATTGTTAATCTAACCCTAGTTCAATGATCAAATAAGCTTTTAAAAAGCTAGGAATATATGAGTGGCCCTATTATTAGGGCCATTTTCATAATTAGATGAGATCAATCTTAACTCTACCCTCAAAATGAATTGATAGCTGAGATATTATTTCTCCCCATCTCCATTTCGGGGTCTGCCACTTTTTCGAGATATCTTGAGTGACCAGATAGAGAATCTTAAAAAGTGTATCATCCGATGGAAACATCGAACGATTCTTTGTGACCTTTCTCATTTGACGGTGAAGACCTTCAATTATATTGGTCGTATAAATAATTCGTCTTATTGGCTCTGAATACTTAAAGTAAGCCGATAACTTGTCCCAATTATTAACCCATGAATTTATAACGACTGGGTACTTCTCTTCCCATTTTGACTTGAGATTTTCAAGAGCTGTTAATGCTGCTTCTTCTGTCATTGCCTTATAAACTAACTTAAGGTCTTTCATAAACTCTTTTTGATGTTTTGAACCAATATATTTAAGAGAGTTTCTAATCTGATGAACGATAGAAACTTGAATCTCAGTCTTTGGAAATATTGTTTTAATAGCTTCAGGAAAACCTTTTAATCCATCAACAGAAGCGGTCAGAATATCCTCAATACCTCTGTTTTGCAGGTCAGTAAGAACAGATAACCAATACGTAGAAGACTCTTGGTATATTAAGCTCTACTTGTCCAGCACTTGTTTTGACTTTAGTCTTTTTAAGAATTAACTGGAGAGCACCACCTTCTTTGAATAGATCATCCATGTGATTGGCTGACTTAAGTGCTTCATTTACTTCATTAGAGTTAAATAAAAGATCATTTTGTTCTGTGTTCATTAGAAACTCCTTAGTAGAACGGTTTACTAAGAAGTTGATTCATCAGTCAAAACACAAAATTATTTACACTTCCTCCCAATCTAGTACAAACCATACAGTGGAAAACATTAGTCAGCTAAAAAGGTATTTGTAAAGGTTAAACAAATCCACCTATCTCTGTATGCTGCTTTTCAGTAGCATTGATATCTAAAACGACTTTTAATTTATGGAATTCTTTTGTAAAATAATATTTTCAAATGACTTTAAGTTATGCTCAAAATTGTAAAGAGATTTTATATCGATAAGATATTGTTTCTTTACATGCTTAATTTGGGTGCCAACTATTTCCTCAGAGAAATCTTTCTCAAGCCTTAAATGAACACTCTTTCCATATGCCCTTACAAGTGCGCAAACACTAAGCTTTACACCACCAATATATCTCACAATAATTGCTGCCGTATTGATTAAATCCTCACCTCTAAGAACTTATAACACAGGTGGACCACTACTTCCCTTTGGTTTTCCATCATCTCTTTGATTTTCGACAACTTGCCCATAATCATTTAAATATCAGTAGCCATAAATAAAGTGGCGCACTTTAGAACGCTTTTTTTAATTTTTCTAAAGCTTCATGAAACATATAATAAGGGCAAAGCACACAGATAAATTTTGATTTTTTAATTGCATAAGTATGTGAAATAGAAGATATGACTTATTTTTTCATCTCTCGCTAATTCACCTTTTAATTTACTCTTTTCAAAAACTTAATCTCATCTTTAGAAAAGTCTTCAAAAATATTTTCAATATAATCAAACATATCTCGAGTTACTTCCATGGCGTACGTATCACTTTTAAGCTCATTTCTTTTTTGTACACGCTTCCATCTTGTTTCAGAATCAACATCAAGATGATGTAACTCAACACTAACATCAAATGAGTTGGCGAGATCAATATAAGTTCGACGATGCTCACTAGATGTAAAACCAAGATCTAACAAAACATCAATATTTGCTTGAGAGAGTTCAACTATTTCTTTTTTTATTAATTCTTCACACCGTGCGACTCTCTCTAAATACCAATCTTGATTATCAACAAACCATTGCATATCGGGATTATTAGGCATATCTTGCCAAAAAAGAGATCGCATCCAATTATCAATTGAGTATGACTTCGCATTCTTCGTATTCGCATAATTTCGACAATATGTTGTCTTCCCTGCTCCAGTTAAACCAGTTATTAAAATTATCACTACCCTATACTCCTCTTCAAATAAAATATCTTGCATCTACTTAAGACAGGATTAAGCCTAAACAACTTTATAGTCTTTTCTATATAAATTTTCTTATGTACTTCACACTTTCTTGAATGATTAAAAAACATTTTAAAATAGAAAATAACACATGTAAAAAAATAGCAAATTATTCACATAGAGATAGGCTACGACTGAACAAATCCCCCTAACTAAAAAACAATCTGATCAGCACGGCCTATTAATACTATGATTTAGGTAGGAAGTGATTAGGTGACGTTTATGAAAAAATTTATCAAATGTCCACCAAGAAAGAATAAAAAAATTGATGAGTTAACGAGAGGATTTGACTCTCGACACCTTGAAGATTAGCTCTTAAATAAAGTCCCTCCCGTACTCAATATCAAAAAGAAAAGATATTGAATATTGAAGAAACTTATAACAATAAAATAACACTCCTGTGTATAACATATAAGCCCCGAATAAATCGAGGCTATCATATTAAAAAGTATACCAAATAGTCATCCTACTAAGATAATAGCGAAGGAGAACTATTTCTTCAGTCTAGTCATTAATTCGAGGCTGATATTTTTTTTAAATTTTTACATTTATATTTAGTAGTTGTTACATAATTTCCTTGAGAAGATCTCTCACCATATCTCCATTTCATGCTCTTTTTCATATAGCTAACACTAGAAATATCTCGAGCACCTTCGTAATTTAGAGCCAATATTTTATCAGCTGTCTCAAATGGAAAAAAACAGAAGCTCCCATTATCTGCACATTCCAAATTATGTCTCCCTACTTTTTCTAGCTTATCATTTACAATTTTATTCTTGATTTTTATTTTTAACTTACCTTTTACGTATAGTTTACCTGTTACCATTTCACTATCTTCATGCTTTTTCATTTCCAGTCGACATTCTTTTCCATTTTCTGTCTCACCAATATATTTATCAATTGTACTTATCGTTTCACTAGCATAACTAGCTTTTAATA
>CAWUIU010000206.1:0-6405 GCA_963922285.1 uncultured Oligoflexia bacterium
TCATCCTAGGACCTAACGGCGGCAACGGTGCATGGGGAATTGGAAACTATCCATATGGACAAAGTGGAGTATGGGGACAAAGCGGTGGCTGGCAAGCACAAGCTCAGGCTCAAGCAATGGTTAACGGTGTAAATAATATGCAACAATATGCAGCTGGAGCCAGAGCTCAAGGTAACACAAGAACTGATATGTATGCCAACCAAGCTCTTTATCAAAACTATGTAAATGCATCTCGTGATCTTCAATACGGTCAATACAACTCGACATATGGTGGAGTGTACGGCGGAGGAGCAATCTACAACGGCGGTTACACGGGAGGAATGGGGTCAATCGGTGCCAACTTCAATATAGGACTTGGTGGATCAGCTGGTTTTAACTATTCTTTTTAACTAGAATTAAAATTTATGCGTAAAAAAGGGCACCAAATTGGTGCCCTTTTTTAAGTTTTAATTTACTTATTTATTTTAAAAAGATCTTTTTGGATTATAAGTTCTAATCTTTCCAACTAAGAACGCATGAATTTCTTCATCACTTCCAAAAACATCATCAATCAAATCACACTCTAGTAAAAAATTCGTCATTCTTTTTCCAATCTCATGCAAAGATTCAATTAGATAAAGACCTCCAATATTCTCTCCACTGAAAGATTTGATAATTTCTTTTCTAGCATGGTTGTACATTTCTGATTCAGTTATATCGTCAGTAATGTATTCAACACCCATCTTCTCTTCAACTTCTTCAATTGCTTGCTCTTTAATATCTTCATCAGTCGCTAGAGCAACACCAAGTTCAGTTGCCATTGATTCAATAAGTGGTTCTCTGTTATCAATTTCAAATTCAATAACATTTCCCTGCTTAAGGGCATCTATAGTAAAACTTGCTAACGCCTTAAGCGTTTCAAAGTTTGTTCTCATATTTTTAATCTCCGGTCATTAACTCTAAAATTCTAACGATTTACAGGTGGACAAGCAAGCAAAGACTTAATTTCTTTTAAAAAACCTTCTTAAAAATTTTGCAACATGTCTATACTCCCCCATTGCGCACAGCAGCGACAAATAAACAAAAGCGGATAAAATGGTCATTAAAGTAAATAACAAAAGGGTTCCAACTTCTGACGCATACAGAAATTCTTTAAAATATTGTCCGACAAGAAACATAAGAATAGACGCACTAAGAAACTTAAGAACTTTTAAGTTAAAGAAAAAACTCAGACCTACCTCCAAGTAACGACCCATCAAAAAGCCTAATGTCACAATTATGAATATCATCGACAGGCTAGTCCCAAAAGCTAAAATTCTAAAACCATAAGAATCAATTAAAGAAACACAGAAAATAATATTAAGAAGAACCGAAGCACTTGAAACCATCACCGGTATCTTGGGCTTATCAATAGTATAAAAACTAGGAGAGAAAACTTTGTAGAGGCCATAAAATGGTAGTCCCAAAAGATAAGCTTTCAACGCCATTGTAACCATTTCCGTATCATGTCCAGAAAAGGCACCTCTTTCAAACGCAAGCATGACACTTTCTTTGCTTAACAAAAATATTAAAAAGGCAGCAGGCAATAGAACAAATAAGCTTGTCAGATAACTTGTGGACAAGCAAATGATCGCCTCACCTTTTTCTCCTCTTTTCCAATGATCAGAAAAATGAACAAGATTAGCATTACCAATTGAAACACCTAGAATTCCCACTGGAAATTGAAACAAGCGAAAAGAGTATGAGAGCCAAGAGACTGCACCTAAAGTCGTTCCTGTAGCAAGAATTGTGGAAACAAATAAATTAATCTGTGTCGCCGCAACTCCAACAGTACCAATAGACATACGACCAAGAACTTGCTTTACCTTCTTAGAACCTAAACTCAAACCTTCAAAACGAAGAAGCCCCTTTTTCCATAGTAGAGGTAACTGAAAGAGCATTTGCACAAGTCCGCCAAAGAACACTCCGATCCCCAGAGAATAAACTTTATGTATTCCACGCTCTTCAAGAACAATTGGAAACGTAAGCATAGAAGCTATCATTATGATATTAAAAGCTGCTGGTGCAAGTGCAGGAGCAAAGAACATTTTATAAGTATTGAGTACTCCTAAAAACAAAGCCGCTAAAGAAACGAATGCTAAAAAAGGCGACATCATCCTGGTGAGATTTGTCGCGATCTCAAATCTTTCAGGATCAGCAACAAATTTCTTATCTGTCAGTGCTGCTACAAGGTGATCAGCATTGAAATAAATAAGTACTGAAATAATACCAGTTATAAACAAGAGCACCAATGCCATGCTCCACATAAGACGAATCGCATTCTTATCACCCTTATTCTTCTCACCTGTAAAGATAGGAACAAAAGCTGAAGAGAAAGCACCCTCTGCAAATAGGTCTCGAAGCATATTCGGAATACGAAAAGCAACATAGTAAGCATCAGTAAAGCCAGATGCTCCAAAAATATTGGCAAATATAATTTCTCTTAAAAAGCCTAAGACACGACTCGAAAGCGTGGCGATTGACATTTTTAATGATGAGAGTAAAAAACTCTTTTTTGCAGACATAGATCTATTTTGCAGACCATATATGACTTAGACAATCATTTTTTAAATATCTTCAAACCTATCATCATCTCGTGATGGAATAGCCGACTCAGCTATCTTGACAACATTTTCTTTCGTTTCATGTTGATCTGCCTGAGCTGATACGACATCTTCTTTAGAAGGCACTAATTTTTCTTTCTCTACAATGACAGATTGTAACTTATGACCTTCTCTCTTGCCTAAAATAATTGTTTCAAGACTACTAACGACACCCTTTAAGCTTTCAGACTGGCCAGCTGCAACTCTAGCGTAATCCGCTGTTTTATTAGAAGCATCAGTATTCATATGCGTTGCAGAGTCAAGTTCATTCATTGCTTGTGAAATATTATCAACTCCTGTTGATTGCTCAGTTGCTGCAGCGGAAACATCTGACATTAGATTCTTTACTTCCGTAACATTATCAACAAGATTATTTAAAACAGAATCACACTGTTTAGCTCTTAGGACTCCTTCTTCAGTCTTGCTCCTTGCAACATTTACAAGTCCATCTACTCGACTTTTTGAATCCTTCACAATCTGCTCAACTCGATCCACCGAACGTGCAATTAGCCCCTCAATTTCACTAGCAGCCTTTCCACTCATTGTTGCTAAATTTCCAACTTCTTCAGCAACAACAGAAAATCCTTTACCATGTTCACCGGCTCTAGCGGCTTCAACAGAGGCATTAAATGAGAGAAGCTTTGTTTGAAAGACAATATCATTGATAACCTCAGTTTTTACCGAAATATCTTTAATTGCATCAACAATTTCATTTAACTCATTAGAAACGTTGTCCATTTGCATTGTTATATCTTCATTGCACTTACTTATTTCATCAATAGACTGTAGCACTTGAATAACACTCTGCTTTCCTTCATTTGCAACCTTTTGACTTTCAACAGCTTTATTATCTGAATACTTAATATTATCCAAACTCTTTCTCATCATCTCCTTCATTTCATCAAGAGTACTTACCGTTTCTAAAATTGCCGATGATTGTTCATTAACTCCTGATGAGAGCTCATCAGCTATTTCTTGTAAGTTTTTACTATTCTCGTGTGAGTCATTGGCATCTTTTTTTAGATGACTGATAAATCTCTCAATATTAGAGGCAGAGGCTAAATAAAAAACGATAACACATACTAATATAAAGACTGAAAGGATACTTAAAACAAATACACAGATAATGACAAATTCTTTCTTAGTCTTTAGCTCATTAAAAATTTTTTCTACATTTTTAGATACACTATTAATATTTTTATTACTGACATTAGAAAAATATTCAACATCTTTTTCAAACGCCTTGATTGACTCAATTCGATTTTTATAATTATTAAACAATTTATTAAAATGGAATAGATAAGAGTTACATTCCATTTTAAATTTTTCTAAAACTGTAGAATCTGAAATTTTTTCAGTCCCTAGTGTTTGCATTCTACCTATTCGCTTTTCAACACTACTCATATACTCATCAGTTCTTCTCAGTAGAAAGTCTTTCTCATGCTTTTTAAGCATAAGAAGTTCAACCATAAACTCATCATCAAGAGAATTCACACGCATTACTTCTTCTATATTGTTCGCAGTAGAGCGAAGTGCACCACGAATTCCAGCCTCAGAACCACCTTCTTCAGCTACAATACCTACAGTTTTTTGAAATCCAGCCCCATAATTATTTATATATTTTTCCATATCAGAGATTTCTTTTTCAGGAATATTATCGATATTCATTTTATCAATTTCAGAAATCAATTTTAATATATTCTGAATAGAATTCTTGTGCCTATCAGCCAGTTTTTTACTAAATTCCAAGAAAAAGTTTTTTTCTATTACTCTTGCCAACAAGAGCCTATTGTTCAGAGCTCTTAGATAATCCTTCGCTTTTATCTTACTATTTATCTCATGCTCATATGAACTTGTTATACTTCGTATTGTAAAAACTGAAAAAGTCATACTAATGACGATGAAGATAAAAACAGCTCCTAAAGAAAACCAGGTTTTCATTTTAAAGCTTAGATGTGCCCATAATTTCATACATTTTCCAAATGTTAAATTTTATAAATTTAAATATATATTACCTATATTTTAAATAAAAAAACTAGAGACTAAAGATCTGTAATTCTTGCCATAGCGCCATGAATAACCTACATTTTAAGTATGTGTAAGAGCGAATCTGTAAATTACATTGATGTTAAAAACGCCGTGAAGTGGGACGAGTACTTTATGCTTCAGGCTATAATGGCAAGCTTTAAGTCAAAGGACCCAGCAACCAAAGTCGGGTGTGTATTTGTTGACGAAAACAATCATCAAATATCGTTTGGATACAATGGCTTTGTTTCTGGAATTGACGAGAGTAAGCTCCCGTGGGGAAAAGATAAGAGTACATCTTTAGAACATCAAAAATATGGTTATGTCGTTCATGCTGAAGCAAACGCAATTCTTCATAGCCCAACCTCATTAAGTGGATCCAAGTGCTATGTTACTTTGTTTCCATGTCATGAATGTGCCAAACTTCTTTCTTCATCGAAAGTCAGTGAAGTTATCTACCTACAAGATAAGCACAACGGCACTGAGACAAATAGAATCGCCAGAAAGATTTTTGATTTAACAGGCATTACATACCGTCAAATCACAATCAAAGAAAGTCTTGTTTCAAATTTAAAAGGTCACTTCGATATCATGATCTGACAAGTCAATTAGCTTTCTTTGAATTGGAAAATCTTTATTAAGTTGGTGAGTAACTTGGATTGATGAAATATTAAACTCGTTTAACAATTCATAAGTTTTTAATTCCAAATCACGACGAAGATCCGGATCAAGACTAGAAAATGGTTCATCCATCAAAACAAGCTTAGGTTTAGCCGCTAAAGTTCGAACTAAGGCTACTCTTTGCTGCTCACCACCAGACAACTCTCGAGGATATTTTTTCAATTTTTCAACAAGCCTCACCTTTTCTAACCAATATTTTGAATCAATATTTTTTGGATCTGCATAAGAAACATTTTCTTCAATCGTCATATGTGGAAATAAAGCGTAATCCTGAAAGACCATACCAATATTTCTTTCATGAGGCTTAATAGAAACTCCATTTCCGGCAAAAAGTACTCTATCATCCATTCTAATCTCTCCACTTTCAGGAGAGATGAGACCTGCAAGAATTTTTAACAAAGTAGATTTACCAGCACCAGAGGAACCGATAATAACGAGATGATCAGACTCATCTAAAGTCAGAGAAAAGTCTTTTAAAATTGGCTTACTCCTGTATGAAAAAGAAATATTTCTTAACTGTAAAAAACTCATACTTAATCCTTATCACCCAATCGAAGTGTATCCAATTTTTTTCCTAGAAAAATTAACGGGATCACGCCGGCCAATAAAATGCACAGGGCTGATGGTGCAGATTCAACTAAACGCTCATCACTGGCTAGCGTGTATATATTTACCGAGAGTGTTTGAAAGTTAATTGGAGACAAAATCATTGTCGCCGGTAATTCTTTTAATACATCAACAAAAATAACAACAGCACTCGTTAAGATTGCACCCTTAGCATAGGGAAGATAGAGATCTTTAGATGATTTCATAAAAGAGTTAGTGTTTAACTTTAAGTAACTTTTTAAGTTTTCAGGTATCAAACTTTGTGAAGACAAAACATTCTCATATGAAATTGCAAAGAATCGACAAACTAAACTATAGACAAGTAAGATTTGACCACCCACAAGGAGATTTTTTCCAGCGAGGTCATCTATATTTTGAAAAACAACAATAATACTAATGGCGATAATACTACCTGGTATGGCATATCCAAATGCAGAAAATCTAATAAATGATTTTAAAAACATGTTTTTAA
>CAWUIU010000207.1:0-6400 GCA_963922285.1 uncultured Oligoflexia bacterium
TCGTTCACCTCTCAGTCTCATCCTCGATGAGAAGCAAAGGATTCTTTCTGGAGCCAAAGAAGACCTTCTGACTCAAGCATTTTGCCACCATTTCATTTTGACCCCGCTTTACCATTCGTAAATACAGATAGTTAGATTGATAAAAGTTGGCACGATACATGCTTACTTATAAGTAGCTGAGAGGAAGAACTCTACTTCCCATCTTTATGCCCACCTAGTGGCAACGTTGTGAATACGACAAGCCATTCTAAAAAACCTTTTAAAATCTTAAAATTCACGTTCACCTCTCAGTCTCATATATGATGAGTGTGCTATGAATAACATCGATAGAATGTCAATTGTCAGATGTAAAATAGAAGTATTTAAAAATGTATACAATAAGCTTAGTAACAAAAAAGCCCAGTCAAGGACTGGGCTTTTTTATGGCGCACTCGAAAGGATTCGAACCTTTGACCGTCCGCTTAGAAGGCGGATGCTCTATCCAGCTGAGCTACGAGTGCATAATCTGAATTTGTAAGAGGTAAATTAATGGACCATGAGAGAAATGTCAATGAGATCGCGTATTTTTTCCAAGGTTTTTGAAAAATTGTGTGATAATTTTCTGAGTATGTTCAATAATTTACAGATTAAAACACCACAGTCAATTGATGCTCTTAAAGACATTGTAACGTCTTGTGAGAAGCTATTAGTCCTTGGTGCAAGGACTTCAACGGTTCTCCCATTCTCTCACCAGCAGAGCTTGAAGGAGACTTTTCAGGGTCACATCTTAATTGAAACATCAGCTCTTCCAAAATCAATGGAATTAGTTGATGAAGAGGTAATCGTTCGAGGCCCTATTAGTTGGTCTGAGCTTCGGTCTTTTTTAAAGGTAAATGGTCGCGATGTAAGATGTTGTCCGACGGATGAAAGTGCTTACGTTCTTGCAGGGATTTCTACTTCGGCTACAGGCGAAAGATTTTACTCTCAAGGTGGGGTAAGAGATAGTGTTGTTGAACTCGATATTCTTTTAGCCACAGGGGAGAGACGAGATTTTCGTGATACTGAAACTCTCAATTTTGATCAATATAAGAAGCTTACTTTAAACTATGATAATTTTAAAAACGCACCTTTTCCTGTTTTTCAACGAGAAGTAGATTATTTTATTGGCACAGAAGGGCAACTTGGAATCGTCTTAGGGGCGAGGCTTAAGACGATCGAGAATAGAGAAACAAAGTATATTCTCTTTCCCATTGAGAGTTGGATAGAGAGTGATGAGTTGATTTTTTGGCATCATCAATTAAGTCGTAATCGACATGATATATACTCTTTTGAATTTTTTGATCAGGCATCGATTTCATTTATAGGTAATTCAAGTCTTGAGAAAAGAGATTATATTGTTATTGAGGTTGAATGTGAGGATATTGTCGAGCCTCTTATTAAAGATAAGCTACATGAAGCTTTGGTTCTTTCCAGGGAACAACTTCATCATTTGAGGGTGAATATTCCGCGTGCGATCAATGAGTATCTGAGTGCAAATAATCTTATAAAGAGAGGGACCGACGCTCAGGTTCAAAGTGAAAGCTTACGCGAGATGATTGATTTTTATCGAAGCTGGACAAAGATGGGGTTGAAAGTTCTTCTTTTCGGCCACTTGGGAGATTGTCATCTTCACTTTAATTTCTTGCTAAGTCGTGAGAATCAAAAGAGATGTGACCAGGCTCTTGATATGTTCTATGATTTTATTAGGGATGTTCGCGGCTCTCCGTTCGCCGAACATGGTATTGGTACAATTAAGCAAGATTATATGAGCAGGTTCTACGATCCTGTGGTAAAAGAAGTATTCAAGAAATTAAAAGACAGGTTTGACCCTGATAGAAAACTTAATCCTCTAGGATTTATGAGGTAAAATAGGTTTAATGAAAGAAGCTAAAATCATTCGTTCACACCAAAGAGATTTTGACTGTAAGTTATTCGACAGTGGAGAGATTGTGAAAGCAACAGCCCTTGGAAATCTTTTAAAAAAAGGTGAAAACCTTGTTGTTGGGGATAACGTTCTACTAGAGGTTATTGAATCGACAGGTGAGTTTCTCATTAAAAAACAATTAGAAAGAAAGAGTGAAATCTTTCGCTTACTTGTGAGGCAGTCGAAGAAGAAAGTAACAGCAGCTAATTGTGATTACGTTATTATCATCTCAAGTTCTCACAGGCCTAAGTATAATCGTGGAATAATTGAGCGCTTTCTCGTTCGTGCAAATCAATGGGGTATTGAGCCACTATTGGTTTTTAATAAGATGGATGTTTATACGGGTGAGGACTTTGATATCGAATATGAAGTTGAAAGGCTTTCATCTCTTGGAATAAAATGTTTTGAAATTTCTGCTGTTGATCCAAGTTATGATAGGCAGTACTTAGATTTAGGATTATCCGAATTAAAAGAAATGATTCAAGGAAAGACCTCTGTCTTTGTTGGAAAATCTGGAGTTGGTAAGAGTGAAACGATAACTCTCTTATCTGATGGTAAAGCTGATCTTAAAAGAAAGTCGGTACGAAAAATAGGGAAGGGTTCGCACACCACAACTTGGTCTGAGATTATTGATTGTGAGAGTTTTTATCTCGTGGATTCTCCGGGAATTCGTTCATTCTCTCTCGATGATATTGACCCTGATCTTCTCCTAAACTTCTTTCCTGATGTGGCCGCTATTGCTAGTCAGTGTGAATTTTCGAATTGTACCCATATGCCTGACAATAAAGGATGTGTGTACTATAGCGAAAAGTACGATCCTGATACTGATGAGGGACTTATGGCCCATTCCAGATTAGAGTCATATCAGTTGATTTTCGATGAAATTTCCTCAACTCCAACCTGGAAGAAGAGAGATAAATATAAGTAAACTCAGGCCTTTATGAGATCTCAAGAGGAATTTCTTGCCAAAATTACCAAAATGGTAAAAAGTTTTAAAAACTTGTTTCGGTAAAACGATAAGTCTCCTGACACTATCTAGTAAGGAGCAATCATGTCTAAAAATAATGTTATTAACTTTCAGCAAAAGAGAAAAGAAAACGTAGAAAAGAAGAGACGTTCATTTGAAAGAGTCCTTTTTAATAATTTTCTTGGTGCGTATACAGTTATCTCTGCTGATAATACAGTGTACCCAATTTCACTGGTTGATATTTCGCATGATGGTTGCCTCTTTGAAATTCCGTGGAATGAGAAAACGGACACACCAATGGAAGCTGATACAGAAGTTAAAATGAGAATGTATTTTACAAAGCACTCTTATATTCCTGTTATTGTAACTACAAAGAGAGCTGAGATTCATCATGGTGATGATGGGAATACTTATATGAGATATGGTTGTGAGTTTGATAAATCAATGCCGACTTTTAAGGCCATGAGTGAATTTATTAACTTCATGTACTCATATGCTGATCAGTCAGTAATCGATCATGGTGACGCAAGAAGTTATTTTATCTAATCTAACTTAGTTGAATAGACTATATTAAGTAAAACTGTTAGTTTAACGCCATGAAAATAGCAATTATTGGTTCTGGATTCATGGCGTTAAAAAGTGCTAAGCACTTTCTTGAACTTGGCGCTGAAATTCGTATATTTAAAGCATCCCAAAACTGGGGTGGCCTATTAAAAAATAAAACAATTCAATCATTAGAAAATTCTGATCAATCACTTCTTGATTTTGGAGGTGAACTTGATAGATTAGGTCTCGTTAAGTCAGGAAAAGTTCTGAGAGTTCAAAAGAGATTTCTTGCGCCTGGCGTACAGCCTGTTACCCGTTCTCGTTTTGCTGATCTATTTCGTATCATTTACCAAATAGATGCCAAGAAAATTGTCGCTGAGAACCGAGAAGAGCAAAAAGAAATATTTGATAAGCTTGACGATAATATCATCGAGTCTCTTAAAACTTCAGTCGAAGCATATGAAGACTTTGATGTGGTCTTTGATGCGACAGGGCCTATTGGTAAGCCGATGCCATTAGGATCTGCGGGAGCTCCAGCTTTAAATGAAAATGCAATTAAAGATCATGAACATATTTTTTATGGACGGGATACTTTAAAGGCGGCCAATGATCTACAAGCTTCTTGGAATGAAAAGAAATTTAAGGATCTTGTCTTTATCGGCGATGGAATTTTAAATCTCATTGCCCTTAATGAAATGAAGGAATTCTTCTTTACTCATGAAAATATTAATCTTCACTTCATTTGTTCGAGCTTAGCTCCATTTACTCATATTGAAGATTGTAAATATGCTAAATTAATTAATGGCTTTAAAGATCTAATCGATCGCAATGAAAAGAATTATCAAAATGAAATCGAAGATTTTAATAAAAGAGTTGTTGAATGGAAAAATCTTGAAAGTCATGTTCGTATGAAAAAGCCTCGGCCAGTTGAGCCTAGGCCAAGGCTTATGATTTATAATGGTGCAACGGTTACATCTGTTGATAAACTGCTTGATCGTGAAGGCTTGTTTTTGACAATTGAGGGAAGTGAATTACTTGGCACAAGTGAGCAGATGCTAACAATCCCGGCAAGTCGACTACTTGTTGATAACGGTTCTTGCTCGGAGTTATCATATGATAAAATTATAGATGACCAAGAGGTTGGCTTTTATAAGTTAAGATTTGATCATGATATCATTGAAGCTGAAGTCAGTTTGATGAAATTATTTTCTAAGGCAGAGGAGCAGTAGTGATGAGACTACTATGTTTAATTTCTCTACTTCTTTTTATACTGACTTCTTGTACAAGCTCTCAAGATCGAACTTTTAAAAGAGTTAACGTTGATCAGTTCTATAGAGAGTCAGGCGTCGTCCGTTACTTCATTCCTAATCTTCCTTCATGGGCAAATGTCTCAATTGAGAATGGCTGTAAAAGAGGAAAGAGTATTACATATCTACACATAAAGAACGTGATGAATAGTTTTTCACTTAGTTATATGGAATCTATTCAATTACAACTGCAATATAATATGGAAAAAGAGCAGGCCAGTAACTTCAAGAGTAGTCCTTTAAGTGTTCAAGATGAAGAGAAGCTCTTTTTTAAGAGCCTTGATATTATTCGAGCAAAGAATTTTCCTTTTAAAATTCCAAAGTTTAATCGTGTGAATTTTGTAAATGTTGACGATTTCTTAAGCGGGAAAGAGAAAGCATTAAGAAATCTTATGAACTCCTCTGTAATGTTCGAAGGAAGACCGGTCTTATTTAGTCAGTGCCTTCGAAGAGAAGAATTGGTTAAGAGATTAACAAAAGAAAAAGTTAACATCAGTGGTGCAAGACTTTTTAGTTATGAACTTCTAAGCCCATTTCTAAATAATGGTGTCAACACTGGTCTTGAAGGTATCGATTTTTCACAGATCTTTCAAAAGAAGCAAAGAATTTATTTTTATCATCAAAAAAATAGCCCTCGTAATATCAGAGGTAAGTTTAAAACTATCAAAATATAGGAGTACAAATGTTTGGTTTAGGAACAAAGAAGTCAGATCACAAAGAAGAAATTGATCGTCTAAATGTAACTTTTAAAACTAATATGGGAGAATTCACTGCTGAGCTTTATGCAAAGGAATGTCCTGAGACAGTTTGGAATTTTGTTAACCTTGCAGAAGGTAGACAAGAGACAAAGAAAAGTGGAAATTTCTATGATGGACTAATCTTTCACAGAGTTATTGAAGGATTTGTTATACAAGGAGGTTGCCCAGATGGAAATGGAATGGGAGGACCAGGTTACAAGTTTGACTGTGAGTGTAGAGAAGACTTACGTCATGAAGGTGCTGGAATACTTTCAATGGCAAATGCTGGACCTAATACAAATGGTTCGCAATTCTTTATCACTCTTGGTGCAACACCACACTTAGATGGACGTCATACTGTTTTTGGTAAAGTCACTGAAGGTTTAGAAGTTGTACAAGAGATTGGGCAAGTAAGAACTGGAATGATGGATAGACCAAACCATGACATCGTTATGGAATCTGTGACAATCCAAAGATAACTGTTTTTAATTTTTTAAAATAGGAAAGGCCTGATAATAAATCAGGCCTTTTTGTTTTAAGGTATGTGTTTTTAGAACATATAACCAACACCAAAACCAATAATCCATGGGTTGATATCAACTTCAGCAGTTACCGTTCCATTTGAATAAGTTTCTACTTCTACATCTGTTGATAAGAATAGCTTCTTTACATCGAAGTTAATAAAAGTATTCTCCGCAATTTTATAGTCTGTACCAAACTGTAAAGCATAGCCGACAGAGTTATCATAAGATACTCGCTTTGCAACACCTGGATCTTCTCCATAGAAGTAAGTGAAATTCAAACCTGCACCAACATAGTTTTTTAAACTTCCCGTATTAAAATGATACTGAGCTAATAGTGTTGGAGGTAGCAGTGATACATCCCCAAGGTCAAGATTGTT
>CAWUIU010000208.1:0-6371 GCA_963922285.1 uncultured Oligoflexia bacterium
ATACTGGTTCTTTGTGACAACTGTTACTGAAGATGATTTATCATATACTTCGTTTTTTACAACTTTCGAAGATCCGATGAAATTGAATACGATTAATTTGAATTTAGACTATTATGCAGATGATTCTGATGTAGGTGGAAATTTCACTTATCAAAGATCTGTGGGGTCATATAAACTTGGACTCTCTTATTCAAAGAGTTTTTCTAAATCTAGTTTGAGTTCGTCGAATAACTTTGAGACAAATTATCTTTTAAGTATGAGAAAAGAATTTTCCCTTAATAATTCTAAAGTTACCGCTCACACTTATGTTGCTCTGTCAGAGGCAAAGACAGCTTTTTCAAGTAATGACGAACTAAAAAAGGTTGGAGCATCTTTTGTTTATGGAGTCTTTCCAACGAAGAGATATAGTTTCTTCTCTGGAATGCAGTTCTATTTTGGCTTTTCGTTGAATATGCCAGATAGTGGAGAGGATTATAACCGCTATCAGACAAGCGCTAGTTATACAATGGATCTCTATCGAGAAAATATGTTAACGCTTTCTGGTACCTATGAAAACCTTGACAAAGATAATTTTCTAAATGGGATTGCCTACGGTGGGGGGACAGTTAAGTCAATTCACAACACTTATGGAGTTGCATATTCTGATATCTTAGGTAATGAGATTTGGTCATTAAGGGCTGAACTTGATTCACCTTTATGGGATATATATAAAGGCTATGGTCTTGTTCCTCTTTATTTTTCTCAGTTAAGAGGGCTATTAGGTTATGATTACATTGGTGCAGATTTTATCTTTTTAAATAGGAGTCTCTTTAGAAATAAAAATCTAACTTCAAATAATATTGGACTTAAGTTGGATGGTAAGTTTCTTTATTATGTACCGTTTTCTATTGAAATGGTCTATTCAGATGCCAAAATAGAAGAGACGACGGATGATGATTTCCAGTTTATTCTAAGAAGCGAGTATACTTATTAAGATAGAGGTAGTTTGATTTCAAAGGTCGTGTAAGGAAATTCTGGTGCGACTCTGATCTCTCCATTATATCTTTCGATCAGCTTTTTGCAGACTCCCATTCCAAGTCCTGTTCCTTTTGTTTCTCCTTTCGTAGTAAAGAGATTATCAAAGATTCTTTCTCTAATTTCATGAGGAATTCCTGAGCCTGAGTCTTGAAAAAGGAGAGCAACTTTATCACCATCTTTTTTAGTTTGAATCTCAATCCATCGACTATCGAGATCGGCAATTGCATCAACAGCATTGTTAATTAAGTTTAAAAAGACTTGAGAAAGTTCTGATCGAGAGCACGTAACCCGAAAATCTGTGAAATTATCGAGCTTAAGTGTGACATCTTTAGATGTAATTTTAGCTTTAACTAATGACATTGATTTTTCAAATGTATCTCTTAAAGAGATCTCTTCAGTATCGGCACCTTGTTTGGCGACAAGAATACTTCTCATATTTTGAAAGATTTCTTCAATTTTATCGTAGTTTGATTTAATTTCATATAAGCTAGATTTGATAGATTCAGTTTGATTTTTTGAGTTTTCTAACTCATCAACGTCATCTTCTAGATTTTCAATACTTAATGAGATAATAGATAAGGGAGTCATTACTTCATGTAGAATTTGAGCTGAAATTTCGCCAATAGCACTTAGTTTCTCACTGACCATAATTTCTTCAGTTAATTTTTTATTTTCAGTAACATCATTTTGAATCGCAAGATATTGGTAAGTTCGACCCATTGAATTCTTAAATGGTATAATAGTCGTATTTACCCAGTAAAATTTATTGTTCTTGCACTTATTCTTTATTTCACCACTCCAAACATCGCCATTTGAAATCGTTTGCCAAACATTCTCCCAAAATTCTTTTGAGTGAAAGCCTGAGTTAACGACTCGATGAGATTGGCCAATAAGTTCTTCTTTTGTGTATTGGCTAACTTCAAGAAAACATTGATTTACCTCTGTGATAACTCCGTCACGATCGGTAATTGATACGATAGAAGACTTATCAACCGCCTCTTTATAGTCTTCTGATCTTCTTTCTAGTCTTCTAAGATCAGTAAGGTTTTGAATTGTACCAATTACTTTATTAATTTTTCCAGGGATGAGTTTACCAACAAAGCGTGCTGTTGATGGACGAAACTTCCCTGATACAAAGTTTAATTCAAGATCAATTGGTGCCCCATTGTCGATTGTTCTTTGGAGCGCTATTTTAAATAGGGAGAGGGACTCTTCTCTGAAGAATTGTTTCATCCTTGTCAGAGTAATATCTGTCTTGGTGTTTAGTTCATAAATATCGTAGACCACATCATCCCAAACGAGATCATCAGTTTCTACGCAATACTCCCAGACTCCTATATTTGCGAGCTTCTTAGCTTCTCCATACATGCCTTCATGGCTTACGAGGTGTTGAAGATCGCGACTAATTACAATTGTTGTATTTGTTTCACTATCGAGAGTACAGTTAGATTCAAGAGTTCTAATCTTCCCGCTAGAAGAAATGAATCTTAACTTTTGATAAAAGCTAGTGTTAGGGTGATTCTTTAAGTTTTGCTTAAGTACTTCGATGGATTTTGTGTCATCTGGATGTATAAAGGCAGCAAGTCCTTTTTTTACTAAAGTATCATATTTAATTTCAAGGGCTGCTAGTGCTGACTTATTTGCAAAAACAATTTTATCTTCATCGTCAAAAGCGGTGATAAAGTCACTTGAACTTTGAATGAGTTTTTCAAAATTTATTGTATTGCTCATAGTATTTCTCTATGAAACATTCTCGCTCATAAACAAGATTTAAACACTCCTAAAATATTTTCCATGGAAACTTGTGTCTTAAAGGCCAAAGTTATACCAAATCAGATGACTAATTATGTAAAAATTATATGAATGACGCATTGGTTCTAACAATTTCTTACATTAGGGGGCGATTTCTTACCTTTCTTACATGGGGCATTTACGTAAATTTAGAGCAGTTGTATTTTTGAAAAAGTTAGGGAGGTTTTATGGAACAGAATCTTAGGGCTGCAGAAATATCTGCGCTAGTTTTATCAAGTTTAGTTTTAACAAATGCACAAGCAAGCTTACCAGATGAGATCGATTACAGAACGTATGGACAAATTTTTAGCGAAAGTAAAAGTCAGAGTGACTATGCGAGAGCACAGGCTGAAGCTGCCTTCCAGAGACTTAGTCAAACCATACTTGCAATTGAAAATGCAGATAGCCTCATTGAAAGTTCTCGAGTTTCTGTTGGAGAGAAAAGAGCTGAGATCAGCGATCTTCAAAATGACATTATTAATCTCGAACATCAAATTAAAGACCTTAGCACTGAGAATGGAGAACTCCAGGAGCAAATCGAAAGCCTACAAGGCCAAGTACGCTCGACTCAAATAGAGATCGAAGATACTGAAAAGGACCTTGTTTATCCATCACAAAGACTACAAGAAGCTGAGCGAAGACTTAGCGAAATTGCAAGAACCAGAAGTGCTCTTGTTTCTGAAAGAGTTGGAGCTGAAGAAAGACTTGTTCAATCTGAGAGAAGACTTTCAAGACTTCTAACTCGTCTTGATGATCTAAGAGCAGAAAGAAAACTTATTAAAGATCGTATGCCAGAGAGAATCTTAAAAGTTGATCAATTAAAAGATAGTAATAAGAAATTAGTGAAGCGTGTAAAAGCTCTTGAAGATGCTCAGGTTGTTAAAGAAGCTGAGTTAACACTTCTTGAGAGTGAGCTTGCGCCACTTAAGACTGACTTAGCAACGAAGAAACAAAGTCTAGCTGATTATGAAGCACAGGTTGCACCTCTTCTAAAGCAAGAGAAAGCAGCTAAGAAGACTTTGAAGTCAGCTAAAGATGCACTTTCTAATAATAAGACGGCTATCGCAACTGTTAACACGCAAATTAAAACTTTAAAAGATAAGAAGAAAACACTTCCTGCACAAATTCAAGCATTAGAAAATAGTATTACTAATCTTGAATCGCAAATTGCTACAAAAGAGCAGCAAAAAGTAGCTAAGAATACTGAACTTGCTGAAATTGCAGTAGAAATGAAAGAGGCTGCTGAAAGAATCAGAGAATTGAGAGGACAACAACAAACTCCTGAGATTAAAGAGGAGATGAAGCAACTAAGAATTAAGATTAGACAACTAACTCTTAGAAGAAAAGCAATCGTTCCTGAAATTCAAACTCTTACAACTCAGATCACAAATCTTAAAAAGAGTGAAACTTCAAAGAAGAGCCAATTAGCGACGAAGAAAACAGAACTTGCAAATATCGATGCACAACTTGCAGAGAAAAAAGAGAAGAAGCAGACATTAACTGCGCAAACGCCTGCTCTTCAGTCAGCTGCTGATTCAGCACAAACTGCATACAATTCAATTAGTGCTCAGGTAACAACTGTTAATGCAGAAATAAAAGTACTGAAGGCTGCTGTTACTGTCGCTCAAGATAAAGTGAATAAGAAAAATCAAGCGATCACTTCTAAGAAGACAGATATTGCAGACTCGGCTGACAAGATTACGAAGTCTAAGAATAGAATTCAAAGCAATATTAAAGAAATTAGAAGAGAAGAAGCTGAGCTTGAAAAAGATGCTGAAAGAATTATTGTTATTAAACAAGATATCAAGGAAACAAAAGATAAGCTTCCTGCAATTGAGAGAAGAGTTGAAGTTGCAAGAGGCCAGATGTTCTCAATTGATAGAGACCTTGATCTTCTTGGACAAGAAGAAGCTAATGTTGCAGCAAGAAGAGAAGATCTCGTAAGACAAGTTAGCATTATCCAAGAAAAGCTTAGTCAGCTTATCCAAAGAAGAGATGGTCTACAGTCAGATATTAACTCTCGTGCGCAGAGATTGAATCAGAACGATGAGCAGATTGCGACAAACCAAGATCGTATTGCTGGAAATGAAGATAGAATTTCATCACTTGGTAATGAAATTAACTCTCTTGAGCAAACGATTGTGACAACATCGACTCAACTTATTGCTCTTCAAGATGAAAAAGAAGAACAACAAGATGATTATCAACAAAAAGATGCTTCTGCTTCAAGACTTGAAGCAATTACGGCACAAAATAAAGAAGAATACGAGCAAAGAGATGAGCTCTATAGAGATTATGATGCTGCAGCGGCTAGACTAGGTGCTGAACAAGGTGATGAGTTAGCTGTATCTCCTGCTAGATATGATGGTGTCGCTGACGCAAATGAAAAAGCAGATTTCTTTGGATCATTAAATGGTCAAATCAGAGGAAAGCTTGCTGGATATCTAAAAGGTCTTTTTGATGGAAAAGAGTCAGGAAGAGTTGATGGTTATGAAGCAGGTGTTAACTCTGAAGAAGATTATGATCAAGGTTATGACCAAGGTTATGCACAAGGATTAGCGAAGGCCAAGTCTGATGCATACAGAATTGAATATCCTAAAGGAATTGCAGCTCAGAAGGCAGAGCTTCTTAAAAACGTTCCAAGTAAAGAAGTAACAATAAATGCTAATGGGTTTAAGAGAGAACTTCATAATAAAGAGTCCTTTGAGAAGGGAATTTTTAAATCAGATGAGGAGTCAATTTTTAAGTCTGAATTTGCTTCTGCCATTGATTCAGAAATTTCTCGCGTGAAAAAAGAAATTAACAAAAATGAGCAGCCTTCTGTCGCTAAGTCTGAGCCACAATTTGTTTATGAGGCACCATTCTCAATTAAAGTTGATGATAGTGAACTCGATTGTTCTTCAGTTTACAAAGGTGTTAAAGACTTTATCGTAAGATGTGAGCAAATGTTCGCAGTTAACTACAAAGAGACTTATAAAGTCGAGCACAAAGAAATCTTCTTTGCGAAGTACGAAGACGCATTTGAAAATAAAATGCAGATTGCTAAAGTTGAAAACTCTCAAGTAAGATTTCAAGAAGGTTTCAATAAGGCTTATAAAGTTGTTTATGCTGAAGCTAAGAAAGAAGGTTCTGAGGTTGCATACCAAAGAGGATTTGAACTTGGTGATACTGAAGGTTACGATGAGAACATCAAAGCTCAAAATGAACTTCAGTTTAATAAAGGACAAGAAGATACGAAAGACTTCTTTAGAGCAAATGCTGTTGTACGTGTAAATCAAGATGCTAAGGTTTCGATTACTCCTTCAACACAGGATAAAGAATTAATCCAAGGTACTGAGTTTGCTGTTAATGTTGGTCTTGTGAATTTTGGACAAGTCGCTAGTGGAAATAGAGCTGTCAAAGTAAGTGTTGTGGAATCAAGTCGAAATATCTCTTTTAGTGGATATAACAAATTTATTAGCAACGTTCCTTCAAGAGCGAAAGCACAAGTTCAAGATGTTTTCACGGCAAGAGTTAATAATAACGCTGTACCAGGATCGAAGATTAGTTTTAAGCTAAAGATT
>CAWUIU010000209.1:0-6362 GCA_963922285.1 uncultured Oligoflexia bacterium
CTTGATCATAGAGAAATTGTTTCAGGAAATAATGAGGAAGTAAGTGGGTTAGCTCACTTTGTATCCGGTGATGAGAGATTGAGTGAAGAAAATACCCTTGTTAAGGGGGATGGTGAAGGTAATCTTCATGAAGAGAGCGAATTAGTAAAGGGCGCTACGTCTGTTGATGAAGATAACGTTACAATTAACAATGTTACAGAGTATATAACAGAGGAGGAGTGGAGAGTTTGTAAAAATGAAGCACTTGTAGACTTGGAAAAGAGTTTAGTTGATAAAAGTATAAGTTCGGCTGAAGTCAAGAAAGATGTGTTGTTGATATTAACGAGTAAGTTAAAAGTTCCTCTTATGAAAGCGACTGCATTTGTTAATAAATTAATTCCTAATGTCGATATTGAAGACAATTTGGATGATTCAATTATTACGGGACAAGTAGAAAATGAGATTTCATCTTTAAAGGAAAAGAATGCTCAACAAATAGAAAAGATAAAAAGTATGTTTTCTTTAGTTGCAAGCATGAAGCGTCAGATTCAAGCAATGCATGAGGCTGAAAGGCTTGTAAAGGCTGGATTGCCATCATCAGCTTCAGAGAAGGATAAACTCGCTGATCTAGAACGAAAAGTTTCCATGAGCCTCAGAGAAGCTAAAGCTAAAGAGTATTCATTAAAGTTAACGGAAGAGAAGCTTAGTGCGGAAATCATTAAGAAGGAAGATCGAATTCGACTTTTGGAGCAAAAATATAAAGAAGAGAGAGAGAACTCTTCAAGGATATTAAATGATGTGAAAAATAGTGAACAAAACATTGATCAACTTGAAGGAAAGAATAAGAAGCTTCAGAGTATGTTGGACCATATTTCAGGACAATACAATAGTATTAAAGAAGAGCTTGAAAAAGCTAAGTCGGAAGAAGTGATGGTGCGAGCTGAAACTGTTGATGCATCATCCTTAATTGCTGAACAAGAGAAAAGTCATGCGCTAGAATCTAAAGTGATGGAGCTACAAGAGAAGTTGGCCAGTAGCTCAAATGGCTTCGACTTAGAAAAAGATGTAGTAGAGTATGAGCAGCGCTTAAAAGAATTAGAAATTGAAAAGAAAGCATTAACTTTAGAAGTTAAAAAGCATGTACAGAAAATTAAATATATGACTTCACAAGTTAGAGAATTGGAAAAAATTAAAAAGAGTAGCCCAGTTTCTTCAGGTCAAGCTTCTAGCGCAAATGATGCTAAACTTAGGCATGCGGAAAAAAATCTTGAGCAAACTCGTATTCTAAAAGAAAAAGTAGTTAGTGAATTAGCTGAAAAGAAGAGAGAGACCCACGCTTTAAAGCAAGAAAACTCAATACAACAAAATAAAATCGTTGAATTAGAGAAGAAATTAGCAAAGTATGAGAAAAAAGCTGCATAATTCTCTTGCCAATTAACAGATTAAACAGTAAAAAATAATCCTCAAAATCATTATGCCCAGGTGGTGAAATTGGTAGACACGCTAGACTTAGGATCTAGTGCCTTTGGCGTGGAGGTTCAAGTCCTCTCCTGGGCACCATTTGTCAAACTATTCGAACCGTTAAGGTTAAAAAAGTTTGAATTTTTAAAAAAGCCTTCCTTCTCGGAAGGCTTTTTTGTTTTTAGGGTTACATTTCTCTTATCTACATTGTAATGAATAATCACTGAGTCGGTTCCAACTTCTGCTTTATGAATCAATCTTTTGATTAACCGTGATTTAATATCACTTGATGCTGTCATCCAGAGCTTTCTTAGACTTTGAACAAAATTATCATACTCATTGAATTTAGCTATATAATCCGTCTGGCTAGAGCTAGAAAACTTTTCTAATTTATCTGATAGCTCTTGTTTGCGATCTTCTAGTGTCTTCATCTGCTTAAAAATAGAGCTTGCTGATAGCTCCTTTGGAAGTTCAGCTAATCTTTCCGTGAGAGCAACTATTTGTGAGTTGATACCGTATATTTGAGCCTTGATGGAGTCTCTCTCGGAGTTACTACTATTTGACTCAATTCTTTGGTTAATACTCTTAAATAACCTCGAAGCGAAGTCATCACCAAACAAAAGCTCTTCTACCTTCTCAATTACTAAAGGCTGTAGCTTCTTAGCTAGAACTCTTTGAACGCCATCACACTTAATTGTTTTCTTAGATAGTGTCGAGTTTCTCTTAGTCGCCCAAGAATGCTCGTAATATCCAATCTTTCCACCATTTCCATGAGCTGACTTACCACACATGACATCACCACAGACTTTGCAAAAAACAATACCTGAAAGTAGATAAGGATATCTAGTTTTGGAGCTAGGCTTTTTCTTTCTGTAGTTATCTTTAAGCTTATTTTGAACTCGGTTAAAAATATCAGTATCAACAATAGGCTCCCATACAGCCTTGGCTTCACCTTGTTTGTCATCGTCCTTAAATACTTTTATTCCAATATAAGCCTTATTCTTTAAAATCTTGTGAAGATTATCAACTGAGAAGTGACTCAGCCGCTTATATCTACCTCCTCCTTGTTTCCATCTTCTAATTTTATGGCCTTGATCATTTAGGTACCTGGCTGTTTGAGAGAGTGTTTCTTTTTCTAGAAAAGTTGTAAAAGAAAGCTGAACTAATTTTGCCATCTCTTCATCAATTTCAAGATAACCTTTTCTTTCTCCTAGTTTGTAACCGAGTGGAACACTCCCTCCGTTGTAAAGACCACGCTTAGCTCGTGCTTTGATATTTGCTGATACTCTTTCACTTACTTGTCTTCTTTCAAATTGAGCGATATTTGCAATAGTATAAAGAACCATTTCACCAGCGGCAGTTGTGGTATCAAAATTTTCCCTTAGAGAATAAAATCCACAGTTATTCTTTTTCATGAGTTCCCAGATTTCAGAGAAATCTTTCATATTTCTAGATATCCTAGAAATCTCACTAACCATGACTAAATCAATCTTTCCAGACTCTATATCAAAGAGCATTTTTTGTAACTCTGGACGATTAGTATCTTTTCCAGATTTTGCTCGATCAATATAAAATGAAACCACCTCCCCGAAATTACCGGAGAGGTTTTTAAATTTAACAGCTTCGCTCAATCTTTCTTTTTGATTCTTTATAGAACCTTCAAGGTTTTTTGCTTGCTCTTCTGTTGAGACTCGAATGTAAAAACATATTTTATGCGACATGCTTTCCTCCTTCTAAATTGTTGGAGGAATAGAGATCGTTTGGAGACGACTTCAATTTGATAAGTTCACTATAAATTATAGCTGTGATTTCATCAATAATTAAATTCATCTCTTTAACACTAATAATATTTGAACACATTAATACAGTTTTAATATGACACTTCCTTCTTCTTGATTTGCCATTTAGGCCCGCCAAATTCTTTGACTTCATAATGAGACTGAATTCCCCCTTAAACCCCCTATATTGTCATGGGCAGAGAATATTGCTAATGAGACTAGATTCTTCGTAATATTCATACCTTATGCCACTCCAATTTCTTCTCTCATGCTCACCCTGTGATCACCTCGGTGAGCAGGTATATTGCAAATTTTTTTGATCATAACTTCACCCTTTATTGTACTAAAGCACATCTCATCTAAGGATTTTTCTAATTCTGAAAATGTCGAAACCCAAAGGTAGCTATCACTTTTCTTATATGGAAAATTCTTAAAGATATTTAGTAACTTCACTTTGAAAGACTCTGTAGGCACAACATACCAAAGGTGGTTGATGGACTTCTTGTTGTGATATCTTTCAAAGACATCGTTCATACGCCTTTTCCCTTTATAGGTTAGCTCACATTCAAGAGCTATAATCCTTATGCCATTTTTCGTTTTCATAGAGAAAATCCAATCTGGTATTGTTTCAGGTGTTCTATCATATGGAGACTTATTACTGCTGGCCTTGTGTCTTAAAAGATATCCAGATGTAAAATTGTTTCCAAGCTTTTTACTTTCTAGGTTAATCCTTAGATCATTTGCCTTTAGGTCATGAACAAGTGAGTTACGATTTATTCCTTTTATTTTTATCTCTTGAGCCATGATATCTTCAGCATTTTTACCTAATGACCAAATACATTCACCATTTACTCCGGTCTTAAATCTCCTAAGATATCCATGTGTCTTTAATAAGCGTAATCTTCTAAGTACTGTTTTGATATTAATAGAATTAAAGTAGAGTTCTTGAATCTGTCTTGTGGACAAAAGGTAGAAATCATTTAGTCCACTCAATAGACTCAAATCCCTTGCCATAACTCTAATTTTCTTTTTCTTCATTTAAAACTTCCTTAGCGGCATCACTTACAAGGTCTTTCTGATCTAGTCCTAGAATGTCTTTTACTCTTTTCATTTCCTTATGAAGTTCTACAATGTGATCTTTGTGCATTTTAAGATAATACTTAACATTACTGATATCCCCACTTTGATCTAGAATACTCTCGTTCATTTCTTTAAGGCTTTTATCTGTCTCAGCTCTCCAGTTAATGAAGTCATCAATCATTTCTTTAAATTCTTTTATCTTCATATAAATCCCCCTTATTATTTGATAGATGATGAAAGCCACGAGTGCTATTGCTAGGCATTCACCAATGAAGATTGCTACTTTTTCTAAAAATACAAAAATTCTGTCTACGTTCTCTTTGATAATCGCGAAGACCGCAAAAATAGCGATGATTATTAAAAGTGTGTCTTCTGCTGGATTGTTGTCATTCATACATAAATACCTCCTGTGGATTGTTCGTTTCACGAAGATATATATGGCAATGGATGTGCCAACCATGGTTCTGAATGATTTAAGGTATTTAGCTGAGGTGAGGGCTAGAAAACTATCGCAAAAACTATTGCATGCGATATTTCAAGTATAGCGGCCGTGCGATAGTTTTTTTCAAAGCCGACGTAAAATACCGAAAAAATAGGTTGGTGTTAGAAAGCTAACACCCCTTATAAAGTTTTCCATCAGCAACAAAATAGTCATTATTGATGGCAATATATGAGTATATTGAATTTAAAAACCATTAGATTTTGGAGCAAAATACTATGAGACATATATTAATATTTTTTACAATGTCTTTATCGTTGTTGGTAAATGCAGGACATGAAGAAATGCCGATTTCAGGACTTGTTGTAGCAAGCTGTGAAGGTAACCTAGTAGACTATATACCTCGTTTTGAATTATCGAATAGTGACATTGATCACGACTATGATATTCAATATATCTTACAAGGGCTTCTCGATGAAAGTAGTCAGAATGCAGAAAAAATATCTAATAAATTTATAGAAGATTCTATCTTCATTGATGCAAGCTTAGGGATTTCAGGCTCATTTCCTTATAAAAATTCGTTTAATAGCCCTTCATTTGGTAAATGTTCTTGCCAACAAGTTGCTACTGTTGGGACATCTTCTACTGGCCATAATAAAGTTTACATTGATAATAGGTTTTTCTCCGAGGCAAGCAATCTAGAAAGAGCACAACTAATATCAGATTTACATCTAGCTAAAACCCTTAAAACTGATCTTGATGATTCTGAATTTCAATGTACAAAGATCAGAGATATATTAGTGAAACACTAGATAACAGAATTAGTCTTAATCATTAAGGCTCAAGGATTTCGTGCAAAATATTTAAAATTAAATAATTTAAAAACAACGGTTAAATATTAACCATTAGTTAAATGAATGGAGATAATTATGAAATTATTGCTTATTGCCACAGTCTTACTTTCTATAGTCAATGCTCACGCAAGCAATCTAACTTGTGAAGTTCAAGGGATTGGAAGCGATAAAGAAGAAAGTTACGGTAGCGTAAATGTGTCAGACAGCTTCAAAGAAATAAAATTGTTCAATTATCCAGATGAATGGAAGTGGAGAGCGTTTGGATTTCGCAAATCTGAAAGAACAGGCGTACTGAAAGTGCGTTATTATGATCAATTTGGTACTGAGAGTGGTGACAGTTTTAACGAGCCAATTGTTCATTCTGAGCTCGAATTGGAATTAAAGCGTTCTATGATTGGTGAAGATGAAATTGAAAATATGACTCTAAGAGTTGATGGCTATGCTGTGATTTGTAAATAAATCACTAGGATTTTGACCAATAGCTGGTCAACAAAGATAAGAAATTAAACTAAGGCCCGTCTTCAGTGACGGGCTTTGTTATTTTGTAATAGATTTTTGATATCCAGTTAGCATTCTTGAATATTTACCATATTGGGTGAGACCTTTCTTGTGAGAATCGACAGCTTTGCTCGCTATATCTCTTACTGTGAATCCATGATCAACTAGAGCCAATATAGAGAGAATAGCAATTCCTTTGAATAAATCATTAATAATGTCCATAAAATCCTCCTAAAGCTTGTTTTCGGCTCTCAAACGTCTTAAATACCAGTC
>CAWUIU010000210.1:0-6317 GCA_963922285.1 uncultured Oligoflexia bacterium
AATTCCCCAGTCAATATTACCTTGAATCAAGTTCTCATAGAGTATATGACTATCAGGCTGCCTGACAGTATCCACTGTTCCGTAATGAGTGTATAAGTCCCAATACTGAGAGGCAAAGTCTGTAGCAAGATCATTTGTTATTGTTTCTTCAATACCAATTGAAACACGGTATCCCCCAACAACATCATTGGAGAATTGCTCGAGAACCTTACTTCCCTCATCAAAAATAACCTTCACACTTTCATAAAGTTTTAAACCTTCTGCAGTAGGAGTTAAGCCCTTTGAACTTCTTTTAAATAAAGTAGCGCCAAAAACTTCCTCTAGAGCTTTGATTTGGGCACTTATCGTGGACGATGAGACACCCATTTCTTTAGCCCCTGCTTTTAGAGACTGTTCCTTAGATACTTCATAAAAACTGTATAAATGGTTCCAATTTACATCTTTTAATTTTTTCATTGTCATATATTAACCTTTTTAGCCATGGAATATAAAGAGTTTCCCCCTGATAACTCATCGTGCAAAATCTTAACATCTGTCAATGACAAGGTTTTGTCTTTGAAGTTGAATATCTTGCTTTCTGAATTCTAGTAAAATATTAGTTCGCATATCATTTTTTAGTTCCCATGCGTCACTTGGATTATCTGACCATGCAGCTAGCCAACAGTGAATAGAATCTTTCTCTATCCCCATCACCCAAAACGAAGGAGCTTCTGTTTTATTATTATAGCTACTTTCTTTTGCAACTTTTATTGCCAAGTCTTTGACGAAGTTTATATTTGCTGCTGGAGATACATAGAAATCAATCTTTGCCCAAATAAAGCTATCATTCATGGTTAAGTTTTCAACATCAAGCTGTAACAACTTCGAATTTGGGATGACATAACGTTCCCAATTCCACTTTTGTATAACAGTGTAAATAAGCCCGATCTCTTCTATTAGTCCATACTGTCCCATTATTCTTACTGTATCTCCGACCTTAACAGATTTAAAAAATGAGATGACGATGCCAGAGAATAGATTTTCTAAAAATGGCCTTAGAGCAAGACCAGCGAGAACTGAGAAAATAGCTGTTACTAGAGAGATATAGATACTTGGTAATCGACCAAAATACGGAATCGCGATAAGAGGGAGCCAAATTAAGAAAAGCAGAACTGGTAACGATCTTTGAATCAAACCAAAACGGTCTTCAACTCCTTCAATCCCCTTGTCTTTTAAATCTTTGACCTGATCATTAAAAGGAGAATCAGTTTCAACTGCTTCATTGATATCTCTTTTTTGAATACTCTTTACACGACTAGACTCTGTTTTAGATAATTTAAATTTAAAGAAAAAGTACACTCCTATAAATAGGAGTGTACAGATTACAGGGTATGCAATTTCTAGAAGGAAATTATGCCTTGGCATAATCTAGCTCATTGAAACTAGTTTTTGATACAATAAAGTAGACAAGAAAACCTGAAATGATCCCTGGAGCGACTTCATAAATTATCCCGCCAAGTCCTATATTTTGCCATATGACTGTTACACCAAAACTTACAAAGATCATGGCCATAGCAGTTTTCTCAGAAACTTTCTTATTTAATGTATATAGTAAAATGAGTGGTCCAAAGACTGCCGCTAAGCTTGACCACGCTAATAAAACCAATTTGAAAACACTATCAGGTCCATATAAGGCGATCAAGAGAGCGACAATAGTTACAAATGCAGTTCCTAATTTAGTAAAAAGTAAACTTTCACTCTTTTTTGGAAAAATATCTTTAGTTAAAGATGCACTACAACTAAGAATTTGTGAGTCTGCTGTCGACATTGTAGCTGAGAATATCCCCGCTAATACAACACCAATTAAAACACTTGGTAATAACTTTTGACTCATTAGTGGTAGAGCAAGTTCTGCATCAAAATTACTGGTTTCAGGTAAAATAACACGTGCAGTAAGCCCTGCTCCAATCGTTACAATTGTAAAAGCAATAAACCAAAAATAATAATACAACTTTGTCTTCGTCATATTTTCTGCATTATCAACAGTCATAAAACGAACCATTATGTGTGGTTGTCCGATAACACCGAAGCCAGCAAAGAACCAACCTGCAATAAAGAGAAAAACTCCCAGTCCATTATTCATATCCAACCCAGTGGGCATTGTGCTTAGATAGCCATCAGAGACGCCTCTTAAGCTAGCAACATATTGTGAAAAACTACCGACTTCTGATACCCCTACAAAGAAGAGCATTGTCATAGCGAAAATCATAACAACGGATTGAGCGGCATCAGTCCAGATAGAAGCTCTAATTCCACCTGAGAGACAATAGAGAAAGACAATAATACTACCAATTATAGCTCCAGTGCTATAATCCCAACCAAATAGAACATGTAGTGCCTTACTTCCGGCCTTAAATTGTGCTGAAGCATAGACCCCTAGAAAGACAAGGGTAAAAACTCCTACAACAACTCTTAGTTTTTTAAAATTTGTATTTGTTTGCCATCGTGATAACAAGTCTCCAAAACTCATTATCCCCTCTTGTTCAGAAACGACTCTTAATTTCTTATGAACAAAGAAACTGATCATCAAGTCACCAAAGATCCAGCCAATCATAAGCCACATCGACTGTAGACCACTAGTATAAGTGTAACCAATTAATCCGATAAACATGTATCCACTATTATTTGTGGCAATAGCTGATAGAGCAGCTAGCCATGGAGGGACATCTTGACCAGCAAGAAGGTAATCGGAATTGTTTCCTTTACTTTTTAAAGACGAAGAAACTCCGATTAGAACAAATAATAAGAGGAAAAATAAAAAACTATAGACGACCATTTAAATCCTAAGGTTGTTCGAGCGAAACGAATAAGCTCGTAATAAATAAAACAAACATTTTAATACTTACTATAACTTTTTCTATAATCTTGATAAACATTCCTCGTCCTCTCTTAAAGATCTTCTAATAAAACCTGTATTTCGTGTCTCCATCATTTTTTCTATTTTTTTTCTATCGGTACGATACTTTTGTTGCTTTTCTTCTTCATATTTTTTCTTATCATTTTTCATAATGTCTCCTTTTAAGTTTAATTAGTTTCAAACTTCAATTCATGAGAGCGATACTCTGCCTTTTTGATAGAATATTGAAAGCTACCCTCTATATCGAGATCAATAAGAGCATTGACAATTTCTTTAGTGACACCTTTTTTAGACATAACTTCATTCATGAGTTTTATAAAATTTTTATCTTTCGAATTTTCCATCACTGTACAAGCTCCTTTAAAAAGCTCTACAACAATTTCTTTTGCAATCTCTTCATCTGTGTTCCAAGAAGTTGCAATATTTTTTAGTATATTTGCTAAATAATAAATATAAGCAGGTCCAGAAGAGGAAATGAGAGTTAAATTATTAAATTCATTTTCATTTTTTATAATAAAAACTTTCGAAGAGCCCTTTAATAGCTCCATCATTCGATACATCTCTACACTTAAATCTTTTCGATTTGAGTATAGAAGTGAAATTCCTTTATCCTCTGTCATTGGAAGAGATGGCATCAAGCGAATAACGTTACTAGTATTTAGAGAATTCGCAATAGTTTCTATTTCCACGGCAGCCATTATCGAAACGATGATCTTATTTTCTATTCTTATATTTGAAGCGAGAAGATCTTTCGTTAATTCCGTAAAGTTCTGAGGTTTACAAGCAAGTATTAAAATATCACATGCTTCTAATTCATTGATTTTATCAACAACGACTCCGTCAACTTTCTTAGCTAAACGACGTGCTTTTGTTTTGGTCGGAGTATATGTTAAAAACTGAACCTCTGGTCGATGTTTTTTTATGCCTAGACAAACGGCACTTCCCATTTTACCGCAACCCATAATCCCTATCCGGTTATACTCTAACATGACCGTCACCTTTCACTACATAGCGAGATGTCGTCATTTGCTCAATTCCCATTGGTCCATAAGCATGAATTTTTGTAGTCGAAATACCTAATTCTGCCCCTAGGCCAAGCTGAGAACCATCATTAAATCTTGTTGAAGCATTTACCATTACGCAACTGGCATCGACTTGAGCTATAAATGTTTCACATGAACTTTCATTTTCAGAAACAATACATTCTGAATGATGAGAACCATAATTATGAATATGAACAATTGCTTCTTTTAAACTCGATACTGTTTTTATCGAAATTATGTTGTCCAAGTACTCTGTTTGCCAATCTGTTTCATTTGCCTCTTCAACATCTTTGGCATAGAACTTTCTAAAATTCTCATCGGCTTTAATAAGAGTGCCTCTTGCATGTAGCTCATTTCCTAACTTCATTGCAAAATCAGGAAGAACTGCTTCATGAATAATTAAAGTTTCAATACTATTACAAACTCCAGGTCTCTGAGTTTTAGCATTAATGACTAAATTCATAGCCTTATCTAAGTTAGCGTATTGATCAATGTACATATGACATATACCTTTATAATGTGCAATGACAGGCATACGAGCGTTTTCTGTTACATATTTAACGAGACCTTCACCACCCCTTGGAACGACAACATCAATACACTCATTTAATTTTAAAAGCTCACTGACTTGCTCTCTACTATCTGAAGCAAGTACAGTGACGACTTCTAATGGAAGAAAGTCTTTTATCGAGTCGTGAAGAATTCTCCCCAGGATCTGATTACTATATTTTGCTTCCTTTCCACCTTTTAAAATAATTGTATTATTGGACTTCAGGGCAAGTGCAGCACAATCGATGACTACATTTGGACGACTTTCAAAAATCATCAAAATTACACCAAGAGGAACTCTCTGTTTACCGATTTTCATTCCTGTCTCATTTACAAATTCGTCATATATCTTTCCAACAACCTCTTTTTGATCTTTTATTTCTTTAACCCCATCGATAATTGAGTCAATTCTCACATCATCTAACAAGAGGCGATCGATCATTGCACGAGATAAGTTCTTTTCTTTTGCTATTTCGATATCTAAATGATTTTGCTTAATAATTTCAGCTCTTTGTAAATTGAGATTCGTAATTAAGTTATCAAAGATTTTTTGTTTCTCGTTAAATGTTAGTTGTAATAATGCTTTTGATGCTTCTTTTGTTTTCTCTGCTAGATACTTCATTTATATACCCTTATTTAAAATTAAATTATTTGTATGTATGATTGAATTTGAACTCTTAAAACCTAGAACTGTTTCGATCTCATTACTATGTCGCCCTTTGATGGAAAGAACATCTTTCCAGCAGTATTCTGTTACACCAAATGCAAAGATAGAGTCTTTAAAGACTAGCTTTACTCCATCTCCTCTAAAGAATTGGCCAATAACATCTATTACACCTGCTGCTAGAAGTGACTTCCCACTCATAAGCGCTTTATACGCGCCTTCATCAACACTAATGGAGCACTTTGCTTTAAGTAGAGACATGAGCCAAGCTCCTCTTTGCTCAGGAGTGAATTCTTCTGACTCAAAAAAGTATGTTCCAACCTGATCTAAAAGTGGTTCTAAAATTAAACGCTCTCTGTTTTTAGAGCTAATTATTGAATTAATACCAACTTTAGAAACCTTCTCTAGTGCTTGTACCTTTGACTCCATTCCACCTCGACCAAGTTTGCTAACTCCTTTAAAGTCAACACCTTGAATACCGTGCGTGAAGTTTACGTGCTTTATTTTCTTTGCACCTACAATACTAGGATCGCGATCATAAAGGCCGTCAGTACCAGTGATGACGAGTAAAAGATCAGCATTTATCATTTGTGCTACTGCTGCAGCGAGATGATCATTATCTTCAACTGTGTTCTCACTATATGTAATCGAATCATTTTCATTTAGAATTGGAACAATTTTATTACTAAGTAATGTTTCGATATTGTTCTTAGCAAAGAGAAATCTCTTACGGTCTCTTAGATCATCTTGCGTGAGAAGGATTTGAGAGCAAACAATATCTTTACTTTCAAACAGTTGTGAGTACTTATAAATAAGCTTTGGTTGACCTATCGCACTAGCACAATGGTGAGAATTAATCGAACCTGAGTTCTTCATGGAGTTGTCTAAAAAATTTTTTCCAATAGAAACAGCACCTGAGCTCACCAGCACAACCTCAACATTGTTTGAAGTTAATTGAGAGATATCTTCAACAATTGCTCTAAGTTTTACTGTGTTTAAGTTACCGTTTTTTTTAGTGATGACAACTGAGCCGACTTTAACAACTATTCTTTTAACATTTTGTAATTCTTTTCTAAATTTCATGTATTTCCTTTCGTAGTTATATTCACACAAAGTTAGAAGCTGTAGTTATCTTTCTAAACAAGTTCGGTTTTTCCTAACTTAC
>CAWUIU010000211.1:0-6248 GCA_963922285.1 uncultured Oligoflexia bacterium
ACTATTTAAAAATATGTCAAACAGAGCAGCGACACTTCTTAATGAGGATCTTGATGCTCTTGGGCCAACGAAGTTATCAGATGTTGAAAAGGCACAGGCTGAAATCGTACAGAAATGTAAGGAACTTGAGGCACAAGGTAAAGCGTTTATCTCTAGAGGTGGTGAAGGAGACGCTCTTGTTTAGTAGTTTAACGAAGTGGGACATTGCATGTTAAATAAAAGTGTTAATTTTGAAATTGAAGAGTATGAATTTCGTTCTTTTTCGACTACGCAAGATAATGGTGAAGTAAAGTCTTTTGAGTTTCAAGATCTCGATGCTGCAGTACCCGTTACCAACGAAGTACATCAAAAAATTATAAAGATTGAGAGACAGCAATCTGAAAAAAATGGTTTTGATATTTCTCCTATCGTTAGACAGCATCGCGGCATCAAAAAGCAAGAGGATATCGAGCGTGAAGAGGCGATTGAGAATGAGGTTAGAAAACGTGTCGCAAAACTTGAGGAAGAGGCTTATCGAGAAGGCTATGAAAAAGGTATTGCTGATGGGCGAGACTTCATTTACCAAGAAACAAAGGCTTCTACAGAAGAGAAAATGATCGTTCTTACAGATATGATTAACGATGTACTTGCAACGAAAGAAGAAATTTTAAAAACGCAAAAGAGTCAACTGTATACTCTTGTGAAAACACTTACAAAGTGGATTACTCTTAAAGAATTGAAAGATGATGGTAAGTATATTGAGAGACTTCTTGAGAAACTAATACTTGAGACGGGAACAAAAGAAAATCTTCTTATTCAAGTTGATCAAAAGCATTTTGAACAAATGCCAGAAGTTTTAGAGACTGTACAAAATAATTTAGGAAAGCTTGTCAATGTAAGAGTTGAGAGTGACTATGATATTCAATATACAGGTGTTGTTCTTGAATCGCAGAATGGAATAATCAATGGCTCTCTTAATGAACAATTTAATAGCCTCGACAGAATATTTGAATCAGTAGGGATCGAAAGTAATCCAGAAGATAATAAGTTAATATCTGAAGAAATCGATGAATAAATCGCTAGATATTGAAACCATTCACAAGACCTATGAATACTCTTCTCCATATCAGAAAATAGGTAAGGTGAAAGCTTCAAAGGGGATGCTTTACGAAGTGAACTTGGCTCGTGCCGTCATCGGAAGTAATGTCGAGTTTGTGACTGAATTTGGTGATAAGTGCTTAGGTGAGGTTGTCTCCATCGATGGAAATCGCTGCCTAACGATGCCTTATGAAGAATTAACTGGCATTAATTCTGAAACTAGAGTTTTTCTAAAAGATCTTACGACAAAAATACATATTGGACCTGAGTTAATTGGGCGGGTAGTTGACTTTCAAGGAAATCCGATTGATGGAAAAGGTGTAATAGAGAAGCCAAAAGATGTTAGATCAATTTATGGTCAACCAATAAATCCATTAGAGAGGCCACCAATTACTGAACAGCTCGATACTGGTGTTAATGCTATAAATGCATTTATGACAGCAGGGAAAGGTCAACGTCTTGCAATTATGGCAGGTTCAGGTGTTGGTAAGTCCGTTACTCTAGGTATGATTGCACAAAAATCATCAGCTGATATTAATGTCATTGCATTAATTGGAGAAAGGGGGCGCGAAGTACGAGAGTTTATCGAAAATGATCTAGGCCCTGAAGGTTTAGCAAAATCAATCGTTGTTGTTGCAACATCTGATACATCGGCTCTTATTAGAGCAAAGGCTGCCTTTGTTGCTACTTCAATTTCGGAGTATTTTAGAGATGAAGGAAAAGATGTTCTTCTAATGATGGATTCAATTACGCGTTTTGCAATGGCGTATCGTGAGATATCTCTAAGTGCTGGTGATCCTCCCGGGCAAAAGGGTTATACGCCAACTGTATTTGCTCAGCTTCCAAAGCTTATGGAAAGAGCGGGAATGACCAATAAAGGAAGTATCACGGGAATTTACACTGTCCTCGTAGAAGGAGGAGATATGGATGAGCCTATTGCAGACGCCGTACGAGGAATTAGTGATGGGCACATAATTCTTTCAAGAGAATTAGCAGCTAAGAACCAATTTCCTGCTATTGATGTCATGCAGTCGCTATCAAGGGTAATGAATAAAGTTGTATCGAAAGAACATCAAGTTGTTGCAGGCCATTTAAGAGATCTTATGGCTTCTTATCGTGATAATGAAGACCTGATCAATGTCGGTGCTTATGCAAAAGGTTCAAATCCAAAGGTTGATAAAGCACTCGTCATTTATGATCAATTAATGGATCTTTTAAAGCAATATCAAGGTCTGCATGTTCCGATGAGTATGGAAGAGTTGTATGATCAAATGGTAAATCTAGCTAGACTTGCTGAAGAAACGATTAATCCACCACAAGTAGAGGAGGATTAATAGATGACTAAGAAATTTAAGTTTAAACTGGATGGACTTTTAAAAGTTCGTGAGTTTAAAGAAAAAAAAATTAAACTCGAATTAGGGGAGATCTTAAAAGAGATCGAGCAGACAAAATCAAATATAGCGAAGGCTCAAGTTGATATTGAAGAATGTTATGTCGCTCAAGAAGACTTTGTAAATCAGCCTGCTGCAGGTAGTATGGTTCAGTTCTTTCCGCAATTTATTGAGGCTAAAAGAGCTGACCAGAAGGCTCAAGAGAATATTTTACTCTCTCTCCAAAGAAAGTATGATGAAAAAGTAAAAGAGCTTGCGACTGCTAAGGGTGAAGTGAAAGTTATTGATAATTTAAAAGAAAAGAACTTGAAAGAATTTAAGAAGAAGAGAGAAAAAACTCTTCAAGAAAGTATCGATGAGTTAACGATGGCCAAGAAACATCGAGAAAGGACAATTAATGAAATCTAATATCCTAATTGGTTTATTATATTTGTTTTCAGTTAATGTTTTTGCAAATGAGAAACTAGAATTTACACCAGAAGAATATAAGAAAGCAATGGATGAAGAATTCGCCAAACGGATGAAAAAAGTTGGTAGAAAACGTTTGATTGGTTTTTCAAATGAGCTTCTAAAAAAAGAAGAAGAACTTTTAAAGAAAGAAGAATCCCTTAAAAAGAGAGAAGAGCAGCTAAAAATTAATGAAGCTGATCTACAAAAGAAATATGCTGAATTTAATGTTGAGCAAAAAAACTTTTTAGCATGCCTAGATAAAGAAGATAAAAAAGTTGAAAGAAGAGTTCAGCATATGGTTGATGTCGTTTCTGGCATGAAGCCTCAAACGGCAGCGAATCTTCTTTCTCAACAAGACCCAAGTCTATCAGTTAAGATTCTGGGGATGTTGGAAGCTGTTAAAGTATCTAAAATTTTTAATTTGATGGAAAAAGAAGTCTCTGCTAAGTTGCAGAAACAGTATATGACTCTCAAAAAATAACTACTTTGAAATCAAGAGATAGTCTTCTGTCGAAAAAACGATTCTATGCTCTTTAGGTAACGTTCTTTTAAAGTTATTTAAATTTTTGTAGTAGTGATAATAAATAGGATGAATCTCTTCAAAATGATCTCCAAGATAATTTCTAATGACATCACCTTTTTCCCATTCAATATCTTTTACTAATAAGAATCTAAACTTTAACAAATAAGAGATGACTTTAAATCGCAAACTCTTATCAGTATCGAAAATATCTGGAAAGTATACAAAGATGCCTTCTGAGCTGAGCATATCAATGTAGTCTTTGAAAAATTCTTTTCTCTTGTCCTGACTTGGAATGTTTGAGCTTAAATAAGCATTACAGTAGATAATATCGAATTCTTTATTTTTCAAGCTTTTAAATTGATCAGTTGTTAACCACTTAATATTTTTAAAATTATAATTTGTCTGTGCTTCATTTATCATTTCGACAGAATTATCGATGGCCGTTACCTCTAACTCAGAATCTGCAATTTCCAGTGCTTCTCTACCAGCGCCACAGCCAATAACCAATACTTTTGTAAGTGATGGAAGAAGATATCCTTTCGCTTTAAAAAATGCTTCTTTTTCGAGCAAATTCAGACCACTTTTCACTATTTTGTTATAGTGAGAGACTTCTTTTTTATAGGAGTAGCGTTCGATAGTATTTTTAATTATTTGCTCATAACTTGAGAAGCGATAGGAGAAGATTCTCTTTAAAAATAATAAGTTACGAATGATATTAATTTGCAGCATTGCGCTACGTCCCTAGCTATCTCTAATTGTTGTTCTACAATTTAATGTATGACAAATTTAAAGAGAAATCCAGCTCTAGCTTGGAAAGTTGTTAATGATAAGACAGTAATTTTGGACCTTGATGGGAAGCGTGATTTTCATCAGCTAAATGATGTAGGTTCTGCTATCTGGAACTTGTGTGATGGTAATAATAGTTTAGATGAAATAGCAGATACTCTTTTTGATGAATTCGATGCACCTTCACTATCTGAAATTAAGTCTGACATAGAAAGTTATCTAATTGATTTAAAGACGAAAGGTTTACTAATATAGAGATGATGAAAGTTATTTCTGTTTCCGGTCAAAGTATGAAGATGCACTTGTGTTCTGGAGATATCCTGAAAGTGATTGAATGTGACAGTGTATACAAAATCGGTCGTTTATACGTATTAGAAGGATTTGAGGAAAGTTCTTCTAAAATTCTCGTACATCGTTATATAGGAAATGGGATATTTAAAGGTGATTATAACAAAAATAGTGATAACGAGTTTTATAAACAAGTAAAAGTCAATTATCAGGTTGAAGCACGAATATTTAAAGGCAGAACAATTAGTTTGAAATCAGCATACACAAATCAACTTTCGAAGATTTTAGCCTATCTATCGTCAAAAAATCGTTTGTATGAAAATAGAATAGACATTTTCTTTGTTATGTTAATATTAGCGATTTCTTTTGTCTTACGTACTCTAGAAAATTCTTTAGGCTTTATTAGAGGTGAAGAATGGGTAATGTAAGTCAACTTTTTGTCTCTGAAGCTTATGAATCTTCAATCCCTCTATTTAGCACTTTAGAGATTACACACACATGTAATTTAAGATGTAAGCATTGTTTTAATCTTGATCGCTCTGATCCAGGTGAACCTAGGCTTAAAGAGATGATGAAAAGAGAAGTAGGGCTGAAAGCAATTAGGCAACTCTCTTGTGCAGGTGCTTTATATATTTCTTTAAGTGGTGGAGAGGCTCTTGTTCATCCCAATGTGATGGAATTCATTAGGAGTATTAGAGATAATAAAAGTGTTCCAAGGCTAAAAACAAATGGACTTCTTTTGAAGGCAAATATTAATGAGTTAGTTGATGCTGGATTAAAAGAGATTGATTTAACTATTTATGGTGGAGATGAGCAAACTTATCTGAACTTCTGTGGAACTGCTGGTTTAAGTAAGGCAATTGAAGGACTTGAAGCATGTTTAAAAAATGGTATCCATGCAACATTTAATATTGCCCTTCATAAATATAATTATCATCAATTAAAAGAGATGATTGAATTATCAGAATCTTTTGAGATCGCTCCTAATATAAATCTTGAGATGACTAAGAGGCACGATGGAACTTCTCTGAGTGAAGAATTAGGAATTTCTTCAGAGCAATTTCGTGAATTAGTTAACGGAGAATTCTCGGAGATATTTAAAGTTAATAAAGAGTCTGATCAAGGAGTTCAATGTTCCTGTGCAAGAAGTGTGTGTGGAATTGGAATTAATGGTGAAGTCTATCCTTGTATCGGTGCACCGATTAAAGCGGGAAGTCTAGTTGATAATGATTTTGAAACTATTTGGAGTGAAGCAAAAATTTTTAATGATATAAGAAATTTAAGTATTAAGGATTTTAAGGACTGTCATACTTGTGAAGTCAGAACTAGTTGTGATCGAAGCTCTGGTGCGGCTTATATTAATACGGGAAATTATACAGGGCTCGATCCTCAGGCTTGTGATTTTGCAAATATTAGAGCTGAATTTAAGTCTTAAGCTTATTTGAATTACAACCGTCACCAACTGTAGCTTTGCGTCCACCTGAGCTTGAACCATTGCAGGTAGCTCCTAGGCCAGCATCAAGAATTTTCTCTGTTTCAATTTTTGGTTTGGAGTACGGTTTTTTATTCTTCTTTTTATTCTCTTTTGTATCTTTCATAAATGTATTATAGCTCACTAAGAAGTTGTTTCCAAAATGATTTATTGATTTGGTAACTAAATTCACCTCTTTTTAATGAGTTAAGCGTCGATACCTGATGGGTGATATCGAGAACTTTGTTTGCATCGCATACTT
>CAWUIU010000212.1:0-6244 GCA_963922285.1 uncultured Oligoflexia bacterium
TTGATCGACGAACAAAAAGATATCCTGCCTCAGTTGTAAAAACCTTAATCCATTTAAATGAAATTGATGCCAACGATGACTGGCGTTTAAATAAAGAGAAATCAATTCGAGGTGGAACCAATTATCTACTATACTTAAAAGAATATTGGGAAAAGAAAGCTCTCTCTTACAAGCTAGGAACTTCGCAAATGACCAATCTTATCCTAGCTAGCTATAACTCTGGAGCAGCAAGAGTTCGCAAACAACTGGCAAACAAAAAGTCGAAATGGCGTGATTCTAAGAAATTAAAAGAAGCTAATAAATATATAAATCGAATATCGAGCTATTGTTATCATTTCTCAAATAGTGATAGACAAAGAGTTTCACAAAAGTAAGAGGTTGTTATGAAGAATAAACCAATTGGCTATAATATATTTAGTGTTATTTTTGCCATAATTTCGATATCTCTACCGATTCAAGTCGCTATGCTCTATGGACATTCTTTTAGTGAGTTTGTCATGATTTATCATAAACTTAATTTCTTAAACCTTATGGTTATGGCCATTACAATGGTGAATGCCATATTATCATTTCGAGTATCCATGCACTTAATATGGACTCTCCCACTTAGTGTTGCTTTAATTTCAGTTAACAATTCCATTGTCTTCTTAAATGGAAACGACTTTGCAAAATCAACTATAATTTTATCAACAGCTGCATACTCTTTGTTCATTCTCGTGACAATGAAATCAAAATTATTCTCACTGATCGAAACACAAGATACACATTGGTGGAAAGTACCAACAAGATATAAAAAATCAATACCGGTTAAGTTAAAACTAAGAGATAAAGAGTTACATCTAGGATCTAGCTATGATTTATCTCAAACGGGGGCGTTTTTACAAATGAGAGTTGGAAGATTTCTCTATGAAAAAGGAGATGTTATCAATGTTCGTATTGGAAATTTTAGAACGAAGGCAAAGGTTGTACGACTTTGTAAAGAGCAAGGAACTTACCCTGAAGGTATTGGCCTCCAATTTGTCGAAACAGGCATACTACAAAAAATGAATCTATACAAACAGGTTTACCTATAAAGATAAGCGAATTAAAATAGGAGAATGTCTTATTTAATTGAACAGAACAAGAATTTATTCTCATATATCGAGCAATATCAAGATCGCATTATCTCTAAATCCGTAAAGAAAGGCGAGTCTATATACATGCAAGAGGATGAGCCCCTTTTCATTTTCCAGGTTAAAAAAGGTCATGTTGCACTTACTCACAATAATAAGGAAGGTAAAGAACAGTTGTTAAGAGTTTTTAACAAAGGACAATGTTTTGGTCATCGATCACTCATTGCCAAGAGTTATTATCACGCAACAGCAATTGCTCTCACTAATGTAGAACTTCTCTGCTTAAAGGCCTACGACTTTCAGGAAATCATAAAACAAAACACACCTTTTCTTTATAAAATATCGCAAAATCTTGCACGAGAGTTAAAACAGGCGGAAATAAAATTAAGTGACTTAAGTAACAAAAAAGTCAATTCTCGAATTATTTTCAGCCTACTTTTTTTAAAGGCAAAATACCCAGACTATCAATGGTCACGTAAAGAAATCGGAGACTATTGTGGTGCCAAAATAGAGACTGTCTCTAGACTTATTACGAAGCTAGAATCAGAGGGTCTTTTAAAGAAAGAAGGAAGAAATATTCTCATCGAAGATACTAAAAAATTAACTGATTTTGCAGATCAAATTTGATCTATATCAAGGATTATATTCTTCACTACGTTTAATATATAGAAAAGGACATCTATGATTATTGGTTATCTCTTAGCGACATTTATTGGTTTATCACTTGGTCTCATGGGAGGTGGTGGCTCAATACTAACTGTTCCTATTCTCGTCTACATTCTAAAGATGGACCCCAAACTAAGTATTGCTCTTAGCCTAGCTATCGTTGGCGCAACGAGCCTTATTGGATCATATGGACACTATAAAAAAGGAAATATCCATTTAAAAGTCGCAATTATTTTTGGCCCATTTGCCATGCTCGGCACATTTATTGGAGCAAAACTATCTGTCTATTTCTCTGCAGCAATTCAACTTATACTCTTTGCTATAATTATGATGATTGCTAGTATCTTTATGTACAAAGGGAGAAAGGAGTCTCAGCAAATAGAGAAAAGCTCATATAATATTGCGCTTATAATTTTTGAAGGAATCGTCGTTGGGATTGTTACTGGAATTGTAGGTGTCGGAGGAGGTTTTCTCATCGTCCCTGCTTTAGTATTGATTGCAGGAATCCCTATGAAAATGGCAGTTGGTACATCTTTATTAATTATAAGCTTAAAATCAATTACAGGCTTTATTGGTTACTACGATCAATTCACAATTCCTTGGCCGTTTCTTGGAACGTTCATAGTTTTTACAGGTTTTGGTATTATCATTGGATCCAAATTAGTTGATCACATTCCGGCAAAAAAATTAAAAAAAATCTTTGCAATTTTTCTATTAATAATGGGTTCCGCAATCATTTACAAAGAAGTACCAAAGATTCAAAATAAAAATGTTACGCTTAGAAAATCAGTTCTAAAAAAACTCTCTCACATAGAGTATCGAACAGAAAAGACAGTTCATTCATGACCACATCAAGTTACTTTGCTAAATGAAGCTCAAACAGTGAAGTCAGGCATATTAAAGTGGTTCCAATAGAAAACAAAAGAATGTGCATACATAGAATTAACCATTAAATTAGCAACAAGTCTCTATTGCCCACATCTTAAAGTAGCTTGGACCCGAGGAGTCCTTCAATAAAAATAGTCAGAATGAGTTGATTGATAGAGAAAAAGTAGCTAGTAATATGCGAAACACTACCGCCATTCACAACATCTTAATATCTTTACAAAAATAAATTTATTTAACAAAAGATTTAATCACTTCATAAGATTATACCGAAAAATACATTAGTAAATGTGTATCAACTAGCGAGGAGATAATATGAAACGCTTTTCAACATTAGTGACGATAACGTCATTTTTATTTTTATTCTCTTGTTCAACATGGCAAGATAATACTCGTAACTGGGACAAAAATAGAAATCCTTCATCAGACAATCAAAAGGCTATCGACAAATTTGTTAATGCCTGCGCATCAAGTAACACTGACATGCTACAACAACTAATTGATGAAAATGCTGTTGAAAATGGTGCAACTCAGATTAATGCTGCAAGTGGATCAGTTGTCTTTCTTATGAAAGACGGAAGATTGGTTATCGCGTCTGGCCTTAAAAGCAATGCAAAAGAAAGTAAAAAGTGTGCTATGGATCACTTAAAACTTGATGAAGGAAAAGTTGTCAATACAAAAAATATAGGTAGACGTCTCTTTTTAAGTGTAGAAAACAAAAAGAAAAGTCGTCGTGTTTACGTTTTAACTTTCGTAGCTGATTCAGAATCTCCAAAACCATATGAGTTACATGAACTTAAGTATGCAGCTGGAAAGAGTTTCGCTTCTGCTGAATCTTTCAAAGTCGAGAATCGTGAAGTTAGAGGCTACAAGACTAAAAAGGCTCACATGGTTGTCATCAAAAAAGATGGTGAACCATATAAGAACGGAAAAGGTGTTTTCAGGCCATTTTTGTGGGGAAATAGTAACGAACAAATTGATGTTGCAACAAATGGTTTAGCCAGATCAATTACAGTCAGAGACCTAAGGCAAAGAAATGAATTCGAACCTGCTCCTCAAAGACGATCTCACACACAACAACAAATCGTCACTTACCTACCAAAACCTAAGAAGACATGTGTTATGCAAGACAAACTAAGCTTCTACTTTGGTTTCTTTGAGTTTAGCGTATCTGCTAAAACAGTTATGAAATGTGGTTATTAAATTTAAATACAAAGGACCTCATTGATCTGTCCCACTTAACTGGGACAAATAAATTAAAAGCCCCATCTGTGATATGATGGGGTTTCTTATTTTTTGGAATACAGAAATGTATAATTTGAATAACTATCAAAGACGTAAACTTATAGAAAACCCAAATATTGAAAATTTGACTGAAAGTTTTGCAGTTTATACCGCAAGGTTCAAGGACAAAGCACTCAAGTCTTACTTTAGAGGAGAGAGTCCAAAAGAAATATTCCTAAAGGCACAAATCCCAATCCATTACTTTGATGATCCTATGTATTGTAACTCTTATCTTAAGCGTCGGAAAAAGAAGTATTAAAAATACAAATTGCTAAGAGAAAGAAAAACAGAAAGAATGTACGGCTTAGTACCCTTTTAAAGAGTTTAGCATTTCAAATAGTAATGACTATCGAATAAATACAAAAATGCTTAAACGAGATCAAGATAACTTCAAACAGGAAAAAAAGTATTTTAATAAGAGCAAAGAAAAGTATGGGATCAGACAGGTTAAAATGATTAGAGATCGATCAGAAGACCTTGTGATGACTCATAAAAGAATTACAAGAATAAAGAATAAGTTTGGTTTGGTTTGGTTTGGTAACAAAAATTAGAAAGAAAATCATATATCGAAACATTGCAAAAAAAAATACTATAATCAAGAGAGACCACAGTTAGGAATAAAAAATGCCCCCGAGTGAATATCGGAGGCATCTTGGATTCTAACCTTGTGGCCTTTTATATTAACGATCTGCTTTGTAGACAGCTTGGATATAACAACTAGTACTTACAACATCACCCCAGTAATCATAGTCGACAATTTCATTGACATCCCATTCATCAAAACGACATGTTTCCGGATACGATGCTTGGTTAAGACATTTAGTTTTTGCAACTCTTTTAAGCTTATCTTTTTGTAAAAAGCTCGCCGCACGACTACTGCAGTAATAGGTATCTGTTCCACCCCAGTCGACATGTGGGCTGTCACTCTTAAACTTTTCATAATTTATCCTTTCAAATACAGCATCCAAGATAGCGTATAGAATAAATGAAGCAAGTAGTCCATAAACTACAATTTCACCGAACCTAGGATGACCAGTAAAATTAGAGCTCTCCCCACGAAAAGCACTTGAAAGTAAGTCTTGCGCGATAATAAGCTTACCAAGGTCTTCTTTCGTTTCGTTATTTAAAATATCTAAAAACATTTCCCTTTTTTCTTTTACGGGAATTTTAGAAATAATATTTCTTATATTAGCTCTTAACTCTCCTTCTCCGAGTGTCTTAGTGACAGCGATCACTTCTTTCTTAAATTGCTCCTCAATTTTAGCACGAAAATCTAAATTATCCGCTTGAGGATGAACTGCTATCATGTATTCATACTTCTTTACCAGTTTATCTAATCGTGAATTTTCAAGGAGATGATAATCATTTGCCAATGAACTAAATACTAACAGAAAACTACATATAACAGCCACAATACTTTTCATCTACACCTCCCCTACGGTCCTTCTGTATACTGACTAATAATAATAAACAAAGAGACTAATTGAATAAGAAAGATGATCGCCATCAGAGAAGCAGTAGACGAAGTTTCTACTGTTGTGCTTCGCATACGCATTCGCATCTGTACAATCATAAGTACAGTCATAATGATCATTGCAATGACTACTGTTAACATCTCTTTCTCAATTTGTTCTTTATGTACTTAAAAGTCCTGAGCAAAAGAAGTGCCAAGTTGAAGACTTAGATTATCATATAAGATTTTGATATTTGTTTGTACTAAACTTAGTGGTGTCACAATGGCATGGAGTTTTTGCACACCTCGCTGCATCATGGTGTCAAAATGACATTGGACATAATTATAACTGATCCAGAGAAAAGACGAATTCAGATATTAAGAAAGTAAGTTAAAGACAACAGATCGATATTAATTTCATAGTAACTTCGAAAATGCTTCCATTACATTTTCCTTTGAAATCCTCATAACAATGTCACGATCATTTTTATAAACAACATCATGATTTTCATAAATTTGTCGATACATACGGTAATGTGCCTTGGATGTATAAATGTAGAACTCTTTGAGTGTATTATCTTTCTTAATTATCTGCGAGCCAATCATCAGCAATTCAGAGAATAAATTTGGAGTTTTAACATCAGCAGTAAGTCTGACAATTTCCATTGCATTCGGATTACGTTCAAGAGTTATTCCAAGAGCCTTTTCCAAGGGTAATTTTTCATTGAGTTTTGACGAGCTAACAAACGCGACACCTCCATCATACTTTTTTACATTGCCAACTTCTTTTCTACTTACAACTAATGTCGTTCGATTTGCCATGCTTTTTGACGAAGCAATGAAT
>CAWUIU010000213.1:0-6238 GCA_963922285.1 uncultured Oligoflexia bacterium
AACTGAAAGTAAACGTTTCTATCTTTGGTAGACCAACACCGGTAGAACTCGATTTCTCTCAGGTTGAAAAAATATCATAAACAAAAGTTGGTAGAGCACTAGCTCGCAGGAGTAAAAATGGCTAAGAAAATTACAGGTTTCATTAAGCTACAAATTCCTGGTGGTAAAGCAAACCCATCACCTCCGGTAGGTCCGGCATTAGGTCAGAAGGGTGTTAACATCATGGAATTCTGTAAAGCATTTAATGCAAAAACTCAAAAGGATGCAGGTGTAATGCTTCCTACGATCATTACTGTTTATTCAGATAGATCGTTTACATTTGTTACAAAGACACCTCCAGCGTCTTATCTTCTGAAGACTAAGATGAAGCTTAAGAGAGGGGCACAAAAACCAGGTACTGAAGTTGTTGGTGCAGTTTCTAAGAAAATTGTTGAAGAAATTGTTGAAACGAAAAGACCAGATCTAACAGCTGCATCTCAAGAAGCTGCAGAAAGAACAATTGAAGGTTCTTGTAGATCTGCTGGTATTAAGTTGGACTATTAATTGGGAGACTTGCAAAAGTCGTTTGTACCAAAGAGGTAACATATGAAAAAGAGATCTAAAAAACTTATAGAAGCTCAATCAAAAGTAGAAGCTGAAAAGTTATACTCAATTGAAGAAGCTATTAAATTATGTAAAGAAATTACTTTCGCAAAATTTGACGAAACTGTAGATTTGGCATTTAGGCTTGGTGTTGATCCAAGACATGCTGACCAGATGATTAGAGGTGCAATCGCTCTTCCAGCTGGAACAGGTAAAGAAGTTAAAGTTTGTGTAATCACATCTGGTGACAATATCAAGAAAGCTGAAGATGCTGGTGCTGACTTTGTTGGTGGTGACGATCTAGTAGCAAAAATTGCTGGTGGGTGGTTAGAATTCGATAGAGTTATCGCTTCTCCAGACATGATGGGAAAATTAGGTAGAATCGGTAGAGTTTTAGGGCCAAGAGGTCTTATGCCTAACCCAAAACTTGGAACTGTTACTCCAAACGTTGCAGGAGCTGTTGCTGAGCAAAAAGCTGGTAAGGTTGAGTACAGAACTGAGAAGAATGGTATTGTTCACGTTCCAGTTGGTAAGGCGTCTTTTTCTGAAGAACAAATCAGAAAGAACGTTGATGCTATGTTAGCTGCTATTGTAAAAGCTAAGCCATTAAGTGCAAAAGGTACTTACATGAGGTCTCTTACAATTAGTACGACAATGGGTCCAGGAATTAAAATCGATACAAATGAAGCTACTGCTGTAGCTGCGAAATAATTTGAGGTTGATGAAAGTCGGTGTGACTGTTGATTAGGTTTAAAGTCACGTAAGGCCTGCTTGAAATCTCCCTCCAACTTTTAGGAGGTATACATGATTACTAGAGCGGAGAAAGATGCTCTGATCGAAAGTCTGAAAAAAGACATCGAAGCATCAAATGCTATCTTTCTCACAAACGTAATTGGTTTAGCGTCAAACGATGCCAATGCGTTAAGAAAAGACGTTCGTGAAGCTGAAGGAAAGATTGTTGTTACTAGAAACTCTCTTTACGAAAAAGCTGCTCAAGGGACTGATGCAGAAGAATTACTTTCAGGACTTAAGGGGACACAAGCTGTTGCATTTGCTTTTGGTGATGCGCCAGGTGTTGCAAAAGCACTTAAGAACTGCGGTAAGGAAAACGAATTTGTTGAATTAAGAGGTGGTTTACTTGATGGTAAAGCACTAACACCAGCTGAAGTTACAGCAATTGCTGATCTTCCATCGAGAGATGAGATGCTTGGTACACTACTTGCTACTTTCAACGCACCAATTTCTGCGTTAGCAAGAGTTCTTAACTCAATTAGAGAAGAGAAAGAAAAGGGTGGTTCAACTGAGCCAGCTACAGAAGAAACTGCAGAGTAAACTGAAAAACTAAAGAACGTATTTAAAAAATTAAAATTTAAGGAGAATATTATGTCTATTACAAATGAACAATTAATCGATCACATCTCAGGAATGACTGTTTTAGAAGTTGCAGAACTTGTTAAAGAACTAGAAGAGAAGTTTGGTGTATCTGCTGCTCCAGTTGCAGTAGCTGGTGCTGCTGGTGGTGAAGCCGCTGAAGAGAAAACTGAATTTGACGTTGTACTTGTTGATGCAGGTGCTAAGAAGATTAACGTTATTAAAGAAGTTAGAGGAATCACTGGACTTGGACTTAAAGAAGCTAAGGAAATGGTTGAAGGTGCTCCAAAAACTGTTAAAGAAGCTGTTGCAAAAGAAGAAGCAGAAGAAATCAAGAAGAAACTTGAAGCTGCTGGTGCAAAAGCTGAGCTTAAGTAATCCTAGATTACAAAATTTATTTGAAAAATATTGGTGTGGAGGATTGCAGTCCTTCACACCTTTTTGTGTTTTAAAAAAACATATTTAAAAATTACATGCACGATATAAATTTTAAATTAGGAGACCGCAAATGACTGAGGTTTTTAGACCGAATGAGTGGTTTCGTAAGAACTTTGCCAAAACACAGCAAGTTCTTGAAACTCCACCTCTTATGCTTTTACAAAAGAACTCTTTTGAGGAGTTCTTACAAAGAGACGTTCCTCCAGCGAAAAGAGAAGAACTTGGCCTTCAGGCAGTTTTTCATTCAATTTTTCCAATTCATGATTTTAACAAAACAGTTTCTTTGGAATTTGTTAGTTATTCATTAGAGGAACCAAAGTACACAGTTAAAGAATGTCGTCAAAGAGGACTTTCTTACGAAGCGCCTTTAAAGGTTGTTGTAAGGCTTGTTTTCTACGATGTAGCTGTTGATAAAGATGGAAACGAACAAAGAACAGTTTCTGCAATCAAAGAGCAAGAGGTTTACCTAGGTAACATACCTCTTATGGCTGAAACTGGGTCTTTTGTATATAACGGAACTGAGAGAGTTATTGTATCTCAGCTTCACAGATCTCCTGGGATCGTATTTGAACATGATCAAGGGAAGAAGCACTCAAGTGGTAAACTACTATACTCTGCGAGAATTATTCCTCACAGAGGTTCTTGGTTAGATTTTGAATTTGATCACAAGAACGTTCTATTCGCTAGAATTGATAGAAAAAGAAAGCTACATGCAACTGTAGTTTTAAAAGCCCTTGGTTATTCTACAGAAGAAATTTTAAATAGATTTTACAACACTGAGAACTTAGTTCTAGGTAAAGATGGAACTTTTGAAAGACAATTAGACTTTGCTCTTTTAAAGGGAACAAGAGCTGTGAATGATATCCTAGATGCAAAAGGTAACACTCTTGTTAGAAAGGGTAAAAAGTTTGCTAAAGCTTCTATCAGAAAAATGGAAGAGGCTGGACTTAAAGGTGTTCCTGCAGAACTTGAAGAAATTATCGGAAAGGTTGTTGCTGAAGATATCTTTGATGAAAATACAGGTGAAGTAATTTGTCTTGCTAACGAAGCACTTTCAGAAGCTAAGATCCAAGAGCTTCTAGCTGCTGGTGTTAGTGAAGTAAAAGTTCTTTATATTGATATGGTTAACTTTGGTGACCAAATCAGAAATACTCTTTTACTAGATAAGACTGATTCAAGAGAAGAAGCTTTAATTAAGATTTTTGAAAGACTTCGTCCAGGTGAGCCACCTGCTGTAGAAGCTGCAGAAGCTCTTTTTGAAAACTTATTCTTCAACGAAGAAAAGTATGACCTATCTCGTGTTGGTCGTATGAAAATTAATTATAAATTCCAAACTGATGTACCTGTAGAGAACACTGTTCTTACAAGAGACGACATCCTTACAACGATCAATTACCTTGTTGAACTTAACAATGGTAAAGGGAAAGTTGATGATATCGATCACTTGGGTAATAGAAGAGTTAGAGCTGTTGGTGAGCTTCTTGAAAACCAATTTAGAGTTGGTCTTGTAAGAATGGAAAGAGCAGTTAAGGAAAGAATGGCTATTCAAGAAATTGATACGATGATGCCATACGACCTTGTTAACCAAAAGCCAGTTGCTGCGGCAATTAAGGAATTCTTTGGTTCATCTCAACTTTCACAGTTCATGGATCAAACTAACCCACTTTCTGAAGTAACTCACAAAAGAAGACTTTCAGCACTTGGACCAGGTGGTCTTACAAGAGAAAGAGCTTCATTTGAGGTTCGTGACGTTCACGTTACTCACTACGGAAGAATGTGTCCGGTTGAGACTCCTGAAGGACCAAACATTGGTCTAATTACGTCTCTTGCAACTTATGCAAAAGTTTCTGAGTACGGATTTATTGAAACTCCATATCAAACAGTTAAAGAAGGTGGAAAACTTGGTGATGTTGAATATTTCACAGCATTCCAGGAAGAAGGAAAAGTTATTGCACAGGTAGACCCTGAGCATATCGCTTCTGGACAACTTTCTGGTGATCAGATTGCCGCACGTGCTTCTGGTGAATTCACACTTGTTGAGGCTGGTGAAGTTGATCTAATGGACGTTTCTCCAACTCAGATGATTTCAGTCGCAACATCATTAATTCCTTTCCTTGAGCACGATGATGCAAACCGTGCCCTAATGGGGTCGAATATGATGAGACAGGCTGTGCCTGTTGTGAGAACTGATGCTCCTATCGTTGGTACAGGGACTGAAAGAATTGTTGCTAGAGACTCTGGTGCAGTACTTTTTGCTCAAGAAGATGGGAAAGTTATCTTTGTTGATTCAAATAGAATCGTTATTCAAAGAAATAAATTTAAAGAAGGTGAGTCTGGTGTTGATATTTACAAGCTTGTTAAATATCAAAGAACGAACCAGAACACTTGTAATAACCAAAAAGCACTTGTTAAAGAAGGTGATATCGTTAGAAAAGGTGATGTTCTTGCTGACGGTCCTGGTACTGACAATGGTGACTTAGCTCTTGGTCAAAACGTACTTGTGGCGTTCATGCCATGGGGTGGTTATAACTATGAGGATTCAATCCTTATTTCTGAGGACATGCTTGCTCAAGATATCTTTACTTCTGTTCACATCGAAGCATTTGAAGTTGAAGCTAGAGATACAAAACTTGGTAAAGAAGAAATCACTCGTGATATTCCAAACGTTTCTGAAGAGTCACTTAAGGACTTAGATGAAGCAGGTATCATTAGAGTTGGTGCTATCATTAAGCCAGGTGATATTCTTGTTGGTAAGATTACTCCAAAAGGTGAAACTCAACTTTCTCCAGAAGAAAAACTTCTTAAAGCAATCTTTGGTGATAAAGCCGGAGATGTTAAAGATACTTCATTAAGAGTTCCTTCAAGCGTTAAAGGTACTGTTATTGATGCTAGAGTTTACACTAGAGAAGGTGTTGAGCTTTGTGCAAGATCTAAAGAGATCATTGAGCATGAAACAACTCTTTTAAGAAGAGATGAAAGAATTGAGATCAAAGCAATCCAAACTTCATCAATCCTTAAAATTGCAGATATGTTAAAAGGTGCCAAAACAACTGATAAGCTTGTATCTGAAGATGGTTCAACTGAACTTCTTGGAAAAGGTGCAGAGTTAACTTCAGAAGTTCTTGCTGGAATTCCTTTTGAACTAATTGGTTACTTACCACTTGAAGCAGAGCTTGAAGAAAAACTTTCTGAATACTTTGCTGACGTAAGAAACAGAATCAATAGAGTACGTAATAAGACAACAGATGAAATCGCTAAATTACATAGAGGAGATGAATTACCTCCAGGTGTAATTAAGAAAGTTACTGTTTACGTTGCAATTAAGAGAAAGCTTCAGCCTGGTGATAAGATGGCCGGTAGACACGGTAACAAAGGTGTTATCTCTAACGTTCTTCCTAGAGAAGATATGCCATTCCTAGCTGACGGTACTCCAGTTGAAATCGTACTTAACCCTCTTGGGGTTCCTTCACGTATGAATATTGGTCAGTTACTTGAGCTACACCTCGGATGGGCAGGTCGTGGACTTGGTGACAAGATCAAACTAATGCTTGAAGAGCAACAAGAAATTAATGAATTCAAAGACTTCATCTATAAGATTTACAAAACTGAAGAAGTAAAGAAGTGGTTAACAAAAGCTAGTGATAAAGTTGTTAAAGAATTAGCAACTAAACTTTCTAAAGGTATCCGTTTCTCAACTAAGGTTTTTGATGGTGCATCTGAAGCAGATATTAGAGAAATGCTTGAGCTTGCTGACCTAGAGACAAATGGTAAGACAACTCTATTTGATGGTAAGACAGGTGATGCTTTTGCTGAAGATGTAACAGTTGGAACTATGTACATGCTTAAA
>CAWUIU010000214.1:0-6225 GCA_963922285.1 uncultured Oligoflexia bacterium
GAAAATAATTGGTACAGTGAAGAGGTTAAAAGTTTTCTAGTGGAGTCCATTTTGTCTGATACAAATTTAACAATAGAAGAACTAGCTCTTGAAGAAAGAAAGTTTTTACATGATATAAGTAACCATATGAGTATTGCTCAGGGGATGGTTAATATCGCTTTGAAGAGAATGAAAGATAATGGGGTTGATGAGGCTATAATTGAAAAGCAAGAGAAAGCCCTCAATGCTCTTATGGAGCAAACTCGTCTTATGAAAGCAAGAAGAGCGTTACTCCATACTAGAGGTTAGTTACCTACGTTTATACTAACGTGATCTCCAATCATGAAGTTTGTAACATCAGTAATAGGCATCGTCTCTCCAGAGTGGAGCATTTTAGATATTGCAATAGCTGCATCATCATCATGATGAATAACTTGTAGTTCCCCAATCTTGATTTTGTAATTGTACCTTTTTTTAGTTTCATAGGGATCTGTACGAATGATTGTCCTAAAAACATCAAGCGTGGAGCCATTGCCTAGGCCTTGATTTTTACCAATGTTCACATAGTAATTCTTTCTTGGATTAGTACCATCTCCCATAGGGACTTCTTGCATGATACTGTAGATCAAATAGTCGGAAGCATACACTAAATTGATCTGTGCAATTACCATAAGAACCATTAATTTCTTGGTAAGTGACATGTTAATTTCCTTTGTTGCAGTAAGGACTTTTGTCCTGTACTTATTTATCGTCAAAGGAAATTTTTTCTTGTGTTGATTGCTCTTGTGAGGCTACTAGAGGGGCAAGAGTTGCCGCCTCCAAGTTTTTACTTACCTAATCTTAGGTACTTAATCTTGTTTGCCATGAGATCACTATAACGAAAATTTTTGAGTCTATTTCTAATCGCGTAATAGTCTCTTTCGTAGTGGAGTAAAATCCACGGAAGCTCTTCTTGGATAATATTCTCCATTCCTTTCATTAGCTGAAACTTTTCAGGTGTATTTTGTAATAGTTTTAGTTTAGAAAACATTTCGTCAAATTTTACATTGGAAAAATAACTTGCGTTTGGCCCAGGAGGGAAGTTCTTAGTTGTTAATAGTTGAAGGACGTTTTCAGAGTCTGGGTAGTCAAGTGTCCATCCATCTAGCCATATTTGTAGCTTTCCATCTCTAGCCTTTTTAAGGTAGCCAGGAAAAGTGTTCATTTGAATTTTCAGTTTTATACCAATCTTTTCAAGTTCTCCTTTAAAGAACTCTGCTCTTTGTCTTTGTGTTGTAGATGAGTTTCTCGTGTCGTATACAAGTTCAGGAAGTCCCTTTCCCTCAGGGAAGCCTGCTTCCTCTAATAATTGTTTTGCTTTCTTTAAATTATAATTAAACGGAACAGTCGTTGTTGGGTCATAGCCTGGAATTCCTGGAGGGTATATTGAATTCGCCTTGAGACCAATATTATTTGTGAAGGTTTCGATATATCTTCTAGTATCAATTGCGTGAGCAATTGCTTGTCTTAATTTGAAATTCGATCCAAGTGTTTTGTCATTCATGTTAAAAGCAATCCACCAGAAAGTAAGCGTTGTAAAAACATCAACACTAATATTTTTCTTTTCAAATTCACTATTAACAACACCTTCAGGTGTAATGACTGATGAATAGTTATCTTTAGGTATTCGTAAGAAATCGAGATTACCAGAGAGAAATTGTAGCCATCTTGTCTGTGCTTCTTTATTTATATGAAAAGTAGCATTCTCAATAAAAGGCATTCTTTTTCCAGCATCTTCAAGAAGCTTTTTTCCGTGCGCTCGTCGGTCCCCTGTACCTGGGTAAAAAGCTTTGTGATAATCTTTAAATCTTGTTAATTGAACTTTAGAGTTTTTTACCCAATTGGTTAATCTGTATGGACCGGTCCCAATCATATTTTCTTTTAAATCATTTTTATAAAAGTCGAGAGCTTCGACCGGCGTTGGTGAAGTAAAGCTCATTGCAAGTGCATTGAGCATTTGTGGGTAAGGTTCAGATAACTCTATTACTAAAGTATGATCACCTTTTGTATAGAGACCAGAGATGTTATCAGTTTTCATTTTTTCATAGTCGGAGCCAACACGATCTCTAAACTCATTAATCCCTTTTATTCTGCCATCAAAGAGCCACCATCCATTACTTCTTAGAGGTTTAAAAGCAAGTCGTTTAATTTGATAAATGAAGTCTTCAGCCTTTAAGAATCGTTTCTTTCCATTAAAGCAAGGGTCATTGTGGTATTGGATTTTCTCCTTGATTTTGATGATATACTTCGTTCCATCATTTTCTATTTTAGGCATTTCTTCTGCAAGAAGTGGAGTTAGCTTAAACGGACGCTGCAGATAGTGATATTCATAAAGTTGCTCATATCCTTGATAAACGACATTGGCAGAGACAGCATCATATGAGTTTACTGGGTCAAGAGTGTCGACTTCACTGGAAAGTGGAAAGTTTAAAGATGTAGTATCTTGTGACTTGTCTCTTAGACAACTTGTAAATAGTATAGAAAAAATAAATAGAAAAAATAAGTTAGAGGGGTTCCTCATCTGCGTTGCTCCTTATGATTTTCTCAATTTCACGATTTGCTAAGTCTAAATCGTGACCTTTTGAGATAATATAGCGTAACAACTTTTTTCTAAAATTGAAATCAACGATATCTGCATTTGTCTTACTGCGTAACTTCTTTTCAAGTAGTTCTCTGATTTGTATTTTTGGGCACGTTTTGTATTCTTTAAAAACTTCATCTATCGCTGAATATTCATAGATGACTTTTTCTTCATTTAGCTTAAGTTGAATAACTTCTGGAGAGTAGCCTCTTTGCATTAAACTCTTTATTCGAGCTTTAGCATAAGCATCCTCTTGTAAGAAGTTTTTTTCTATAATTGTTTTTATAACTTGATCCACAATTTCTTGTTCAAATTTTTGAGAGAAGAGTTTCTCAGTCATTTTGTGTTGAGAGTAATCTCTTTTTGTAAGAAGTCGGATAGCATAGTAATATGCCTTCTTGAAATCTTCATTTTGAATGTGATCAGTTGCAGTAGTATTTATCATAATAAAAAGAAGATAGTGCTCTTTTCTAATGGTCTAGTATTCACTAGTAGCAGTAGTTAAGAGCACTAAGAGTTTCAGGGATTGAAAAGTCCCTGGGCTTTATTGAACAGTTTTTTTAGATTTCTTTGTTTTCTTTGCTGGAGTATCAACAACTGGTTCTTCTTCGATGATTTCACCAGTTTCTTCGTTAACAACTGTGTTGTCTTCAAGGAGTCCATGAGCAATAAGAACTTTGTTCTTGATCTCTTCAGCTATTTCTGGATTATCTTTTAAGAAGTTCTTCGAATTCTCTCTACCTTGACCTATTTTAGCGTCTTGATAAGAGAACCAGGCCCCTGCTTTATCAACAATTTTGCTTGCGACAGCTAGATCTAATAAGTCACCTTCTTTAGAAATTCCTGCTCCATACATGATATCAAATTCAATAACTTTAAATGGAGGAGCTACTTTATTTTTAACAACTTTGATTTTTGTTCTGTTTCCTACAACTTCATCGCCATTCTTGATTGCACCAGTTCTTCTGATGTCGAGTCTAACTGAAGAGTAGAACTTAAGTGCGTTACCACCAGTTGTTGTTTCAGGGTTACCAAACATTACACCAATTTTCATTCTAAGTTGGTTAATAAAGATAACTGTACAGTTTGAACGAGAAATTGAACCTGTTAGCTTTCTAAGGGCTTGTGACATAAGTCTTGCCTGAAGACCCATGTGTGAATCACCCATGTCTCCTTCTAGTTCAGCTCTTGGAGTAAGTGCTGCAACAGAGTCAACGATAAGAAGATCAACAGCACCTGATCTTACGAGCATGTCTGTAATTTCTAGGGCCTGCTCACCACTGTCTGGCTGTGAGATAAGTGTGTTAGGGATATCAACACCAAGCTTTGAAGCGTATTGGGTATCAAGAGCATGTTCAGCATCAACAAATGCAACCGTTCCACCAGCTTTTTGACATTCAGCTGCAATGTGAAGCGTTAGAGTTGTCTTACCAGATGACTCTGGACCATAGATTTCAACGATTCTACCTTTAGGGATACCTCCAATTCCAAGACCAATATCAATTCCTAGACAACCTGTAGAGATTGCTGGAATTCTCTCAACAGTATTTTCGTTGTCGAGCTTCATAATAGCACCTTTACCGAATTGTTTTTCGATAGCAGATACTGCTAAGTCTAGTGCTTTAGTTTTGTTCTTGTCAGTTGAGTTTGTTGTAGTCATCTTTACCTCTTGTCCCTAAAAAATTTTGATTAATATGGAATACCATTTCGTTATATTACTTACTAGTGCAAATTGATCAGACATTCATAATTCCAAGTGCTTGGCTTTATTGAGCTCTTGGTCAGGCCGTTTTCAATAATTGCATTGTGTACTACCATTTTTTACGTAAGTTATGCGTAAGTCAAGGTAAAAGTTCTAACAATTTAAAAGTAAGAATACATGATAGTCCTGCTAGGATACCGGCGACAACGTCGTCAAATAGCGTCCCAAAGGGCGTATTGAGATTATCAAAGTATGAAACAGGCCATGGCTTTAGAATATCAAAGAGTCTAAAATAAATGAAGGCCATGAAATAAGATGCGTAACTATGATTTGGCAGAAAGAGTACAGTTATCCACATACCAACTACTTCATCAATAACAATCCATTTGGGATCATGAACTTGATACTTGGTCTCAACGGTTTTAATAATGAACCAGCTGGCAAAAGTTAGTGGGATTAGAAATGGAATATATAGAAAAAACGGAGGATTAAATCTACCAAGTAGGGCCAGGAGAAAGACTGTTGCAGCGCTTCCAGCTGTTCCGGGTGCATAGGGCGAGTAGCCGCTACCGCAAAATGTAGCGAGAAAAATATCTGGGTTTTTTATTGATGGTTTTGTAGTATAATCACTCATTTCCAGATATTAGCGTAAGCAATTTGGAAATACTAGTACAGGATTATCATCAACTGGAATTGAATGGAAACACGTAACTATTTAGAAAATTATATTTTCGACTGGTCGATTTTTGATGTCGTTGTTGGGGGAGTCTCAACTCTAGATTCAAATTTTGTCTTTGCGAAACTTCAAAACGAAGAGCAAGTTACAAAGTTTTTAAAAGGTTATGGTTTAGATCCTGCTGATCCTGTAAGTCAGGCAGAGCTTTTTGGGAACTTTCAAGAAGCAATGCAGTTTATAAGAAGATACTTTTTGAAGGAGGGCTCTGAAGACGGATTGGATCTGCAGGTCCCAAACTCTCTTTATATGATTACTGATGTTAGGAACTTATTTTTAATGGCATCAGGAAATGCTCATGCGAGTGAAGAGGATCGTCTATGGGCAGAAATTGTCCTAAAGGTGATGCATACAATTCTGCATGTTGATAAAGACCTACGTTCAAATTATTTTAATGTTATTCAAACGCAAATTTTTGATCGCTTTTATAAGTACATAACGAGAAACCAAGATAATGAATTATTTTTAAAAGGTGATGGGAAAAGCATTCCTTTAGTTGATTTCCAAACCAAGTCGAAAAAAACACGAGACAGTGTCATTATAAAGCTTTTACATAAGGCGGAAAATGTTGCAGAGGAGTTATTTGATCGTATTGGTGTTCGTTTCATTACTAAAACGAAATTTGATATCTTGCTTGTGACTAAGTTTTTGATCGAAAATAATATTGTAATTCCTCATAATATAAAACCAAGTCGATCTGTGAACTCAATAATTGATCTTCATGAGTTTAGAAGAAAGTATAATGGTCTTTTGAAAATGGCCCTTAGAAATGATTTGTCTGAAGAGAGATTCTTAGCTGCAGTCAATAGAGAGATTGCTGAGATTAATATGGAAAAGGCTAAGTCAGATCGAAATGAGCATACTTCAAATTCGTATCGTTCAGTTCAGTTTACATGTAGACAATTGGTTCGCTACAAGAATCCATTTCTTAAAGAATTTTTAGATATTAAAAAAATTGCTAAGGAAGACTCTGAGAATCCTTTGGCAGCAAAGGTTTTAGCTCTTGATCCATCTTTAATTTCTAAAGATATTCGTTTCTTTTACCCTTTTGAAGTTCAGATTGTTGATGAAGAGTCTCACAAAATTAATAGTGAAGGTGAGGCTTCACATAATGAATACAAGAGATCTCAAAAAGTATCAGCAATGAATCGTGTCTTTAGTGATTTATTAGAATTTAAAGAAAGAATTAAT
>CAWUIU010000215.1:0-6217 GCA_963922285.1 uncultured Oligoflexia bacterium
AAGAAGAAGTTCTCGAACTAAGGCTTTATATCACCCTGACATGCCAAAGTATAAAAAAGCCCTTGAGGAAATGGGATACAAATTAGTTATAGATACATCAATGAGCTTTACTGGGGCTGGTGGCTATCATTGGTCTTATACAAATGTCATTTCACTTACTCCAGACTCTAGCTGGTTGACATTTCTACATGAGTTTCAACATGCAGAATTTGCAAAATATGTAGAACCTGTCTTCTTACAGATGCAAGCTAGTGTCAATATTGGAGAAGGTTTAGATACTATGATAATGAATAGTGGTTTAAGTGAATTAAGTCCCGATAGAATTAATCGCATTAAACAACTATTAGAAAATGGCTTACCAAAGTTAGCAATAAATGAAACACTTTCGGGAGAAGTTGAGCTAGAGGCCCTTGGTTTTCGTCGTTATTTACCATTTTCTGGATCGCATATAAAGCAGTACCTCTTAAGACATCAGGTCACAGAGTTAGAGAAACTGAAACCTTATGGGCTCACTGCTTCACAAATAGAAGCGTTAGAAAAGTCCAAAAGAGATCTAGCTTTTCAAAGAATGTACGAAGGAGGAACTAATTTAGTAGTTATTCCAGCTTCACTAATTGCTGTCCCTGCAGGTGGCTTAGCTCTTTATAACGAATATGGAAGAGAGCCTGAAGATTATATTCAATATGTTTATAGGGGCAATGATAAAAGACCGTATATTGCTCAGAGGAAAGATGGCAAGTGGGTACGATTTGTTCCATTAATACGACCGACTCCTGATCAGTCAGAAAGAGGAAAGAGAACTGAAATTAGAAAAAAACGAGTCGAAAGAGGTCAGGGAGGAATTGAGTTAGTTTCTGAGGTTATAAAATATGATGAAGATAATAATTTAATAGAAGTTAGATACTTTCGCAGATGGGCAGAAAGAAGTAGTAATGGAGAAGTCGTTGAAAGAGAAGAGGAACTTCCACGTAGTTATGAATTTTGAAGTAAAATTATATAATATTATAAACACTTAACTATAGAAGTGTTTTCTAAATAATTTTCTGTCGACAAGCATCACTAAACTTGAACTTCTTAAACTAATTAAGTCGATGTCGATTTCAAATTCATCGTCTTCACCATTGCTATTGGCCCAAATAATATTAACCCAAGTGACACTATCACCTGTTCTTGAAATAGTGTCTTCTCGGTAGGCAGTGGGTTGGATAGAGCAAGAGATGTATTAAATAATGCACCTCTAAGTTTTTAAGGGAGTTTCACAAAATTTCCCAAAAGCAAAAACGCTCTTGAGAAAATTTTGAGTAAGTGCTTTAAATATGGCGGAGAACAAGAGATTCGAACTCTCGAAAGGTTGCCCTTTACACGCTTTCCAAGCGTGCGCCTTCGACCACTCGGCCAATTCTCCGCAAGAGTATTTAATATATCAGTAACTTAGTGGTGTTTCAAATTTGGAACAAGTAAGTGATTATTCGAAGCTATGACTTGAAGAAGCAAATTTTATTTGATTTAGTTGTTCTATGAAAAATTTAATGATTAGCATGGCACTGTTGGTGTGCTCGTACTTTGTTGGTGCTGAAGATGATTATATGTACTTTCTTGTTGATAAAATTAATCTAACAAGAGGTGGTGTAAATGATTACAGAATTCTCAATGGTGAAACAATAGCTAAGAGAATTTATGTAATGATGGATAATAATGAATTCGAAATAGATTCTGCCAATGGAGAATCTATTAGTGCAATTACATATCTTACAGATAAGAGGCTATATTTTTTAAAAGACGAAATTAAATTTTCGACACCTTTAGATGTAACGAATGTTCTATATTCTTTAACTTCACTATCGGCAACTAATGCTGAGATTGAATTAGCAAAAAAAGGTATTCGAGTTCAGGGAGAGTATCTTGAGGCTGAGTTAGATAAAAACCTTTTTCTCATTCGTAACTTAAATATGTTTTGTCTGACAACGGACTTTACGACAGATGTTGATATTGCATGCTTAACGGATACGACAATTACGCCATATGAGCGTGATAGTGGTTATTTGAAGATTGAAGATCTTAGCGCAAAGAAAGAATATCGTATCGAAATGAATACTTCAGAATTATCAATTAAAAATGATCACTTGAATTTTGATGCGACTAAAATGTGGGGGACTTATAAAGATTCTCGCTTTTCGTTTGTAAATGGCTCTCTTGATTGTAAGAAAGATCCAACTCTAAATGAATTAGATGTTGAAAGATTTGTAAACGGTTGTCTTGAGCTGACCAGCTTTAAAGGAGGTCTATTAAATTGGAAACAAGCGGCGTTAGATGTCGAAGTCGATGGGCTAACGTTAAAAATAGATTCAGGAAGCTTTAATATAAAATCTGATACTGTTAGATTTAAAACAAATGAAGGTGTTACTGAAGTTCAGCGCTTTAATTATCTTTGTGAAAAGCTCGACGTTGATACAGACAATTCCAATACATACATACTATTGAATGGATGCCTAAAAGGGTCTCATTTAAGCATGTATCGATTCAACAGTAATAGTAAGTCACCAAAGAGATCTCTTTCAACAGGAAAAGGTATTATCGATATTAACGACTTAAAGAATATCGATATGGCCGTCAGAGATGGAAACTTTTCACTAACGGCTAAAGTTAAAGTCATAGCGCGCTTAAAAGTCTTGATTAAAGGAAATATTGAGCTCAATGAACTTCAAGAAAAGCTAACGATAGCGATTGATAAAGCCCGTATCGCAGGATTACCTGCTCGTTCATTTGCTATGTTCATCATAAGAAATTTTATTGATGAAGAAGTTATCGAAATTGATGGCAACAAGATTATTGTCACTCTAGCTAGTGGCAAGTAGCGTTATAAGTAATAATTTGCTTTTTTCTTTGATATTTACTAGTATGCTCTCGGTAGCTGGCCGTGCAAATGCTTGCGTGGTGAACTCCGCCAGGTCGGGAACGAAGCAACGGTAACTATTGCTGCATTGTGTTCGTGCTGGCTGCCGTTTGAATTCTTGCGAAACTAATTCCAATACATTGATTATAATGATACCATTTCGTCTGAAATTATAAGGATATTCATGTCATATCAGGTTTTGGCCAGAAAGTGGCGTCCTAGAAATTTTGAGGACGTTGTTGGTCAGGAACACATTACAAGATCATTGCAAAACTCACTGTCTGAAAAAACAGTAGGGCATGCATATATTTTCTCTGGGACAAGAGGAATTGGTAAGACTTCTGTAGCAAGAATTTTTGCCAAAGCATTGCGTTGTGAAAATAGAAGTGCCGAGCAAAACCCTTGTGGTGAATGTGGTTCATGTAAAGACTTTGACACTGCAAGTTCGATGAATGTTATTGAAATTGATGGTGCTAGTAATAATAGTGTCGATAATATCAGAGACCTTATTAGTAATATTCAATATCTCCCATCTAGTGGAGATTATAAGATTTATATTATCGATGAAGTGCATATGCTCTCAACAAGTGCGTTTAATGCACTCTTAAAAACCCTTGAAGAGCCACCTGCGCATGCAGTCTTTATTCTTGCGACAACAGAGCCTGAAAAGCTTCTTGGGACAGTTCTTTCAAGATGCCAACGTTTTGATTTTAGAAATGCGACAGTTGATGATCTCGTCAAACATATTAAGAGAATTTGTGAAGTTGAGGGAATTGTATTTGAAAATGATACTTTAATCTCAAAGCTATCAAAACTTGGAAATGGATCATTTAGAGATACACTGTCGCTACTCGATCAGGTTCTAAGCTTTTCTCTTGATAAGAAAGTGACAGATGATACTTTCTCAATGGCCTTGGGAGTCGCTAAGACCGAGGTTGTAAAAGCCATCGTTGACTCGATTGTAAGTGCAAACATTGAGACACTTTCTCATTCGTATCGTGATGCACTTTCTCAAAATGTTTCAGTTCAAAATATTATTCTAAATATTCTCGAAGCGTCTTTTGGAATTATCATGGCAAAAGATATAGGCTCTTATCAAAGAGTTGAAAATTATATCTCAGAAGGTAATTTCAATGGCTTATCAAGAGCGGAAGCTTATTGGATTTACGAAGTATTATCACAAGATTTTAAATGGTCTCTAGAGTCACTTATTCCAGAAGATGCTAGTGAAATTGTGATGAGAAAAGTTGCATCAAGACATGATTTTATTCAAAATACGCAAGCTCCGGTAATAGAAAAAAAAAGTGAAGCCCCAGTAACTACTCAGATTCCTGGGGCAACTGCCGCTGGACAACCAATCGAAGCTCAGGCGCAAGAGAGAGATCCTGAGGTTGAAGAAAGGATTGAGCAAGAGGTTCCTGCTCCAGAAGTAGTTGAGCTGGTTCATCATGAGCCAATAAAAGAAGAAGTTCTAGCAGCAGAAAAAGTGGATAAGCCAGAAGAAGTTACTACTGTTGAAAGTAACGAGCCTCAAATTGAAGAGCCCGTTACAAATGAGCCTAAAGTTAAGGACTGGGAAGCTTTTCTAGCAAGCTTATTTAAAAAGTCGCCAGCTTCGGCATCGAATCTCGAACAAGGAAATCTACTAGAGCCTATTCAGTTAAATCGTACTGGTTTAACAGTTCAGCTTGGATTTCCAGTAGGTGCGAAAGTTTTCTATGATTACTTAAATCAGCCTGAGGCCTATGAAAAGTTAAAGATGAATCTTGCTGAGTACTTTGAATTTGATACTGATAATATTCATTTGAATTTAATTCTCGTGGAAAAAGAAAAAGCTCAGGAAGAAAATTTTCGCTCTAAGGCAGAGATCAAGGCTGAAAAAGAACAACAAGAAAAAGATAATAAAAGAGATCAACTCGCAACAGATCCACTTATTAAACATGCTGAATCAATTTTTAACACAAAAATTGATCGTATACATTTAAATGAAGACTAATACATATAGGAGTTTCTATGGCAAAGGGAATGAATAACTTAATGAGACAAGCTCAAATGATGCAACAAAAGATTTCTTTATTGCAAAAAGAGCTTGAAGCGAGAGAGCTAGATGTTTCTTCTGGTGGTGGAGCTGTAAAAATTAAAATTACAGGGAAGCAGGAGATTGTTGAAATTAAGCTCGACAAAGAAGCTGTTGATCCAAATGATATTGAAACTCTTGAAGAACTACTGACAACTGCTGTTAATCAAGCTGTTAAAGAGTCACAAGATATGGTTTCTAAGGCGATGAATAAAGTTACTGGCGGAATGAATATCCCAGGATTATTTTAAGCAGTGAAATTACCTGATAAAATTTTAAATGTTCAAGATATGTTTTCAAAGATCCCTGGTGTTGGCTCTAAGACAGCTTTACGTAATGTCTTGAGTTTAACAAAGTGGACTACTGAGGATGTAACTGAATTTGCTAGAGTTTTACAGGATCTTACTACTCTTAATACTTGTATCGAATGTGGTGCTTTTGCTGATGAACAAAAGTGCTCAATTTGTACAGATCCACATCGTTCAACTTCTTCACAACTCTGTGTTGTTGAGACGGTGACTGATTGTATGGCCATTGAAAGAAGTGGAGAATATCGAGGTGTTTATCATATTCTTGGAGGAGTTTTGAATCCTCTTATGGGTGTAGGTCCTGATGATCTTCGATTAAATGATCTTGTGGAAAGAGTTAAAGAAAAAGAAATTTCAAATATTATTTTAGCAGTAAGTCCTTCAGTAGAAGGTGATGCTACTTGTAATTATTTAAAAGAGTTACTTCCTTCTGAAGTCGAAGTTAATAGAATCGGTTTTGGTATTCCAATGGGTGGTAATCTTGATTATCTAGATGCTATGACAATTACAAAAGCTCTAGAAAATAAAAAGAGAATGTAGTTAATGAATGAGATTATAGACGATTTTTTTGCATCAATTGATTTCCACCTGGAGAATACGTCTCTTGTGGTTTCAAGAACGGATGGAATACCAATGTATTCAATCAATTCTATTTCAAAGGAACTTGATGTTAATACATTTAGTGCCCTGTCTGCAGCATCGTTACAAGCATCGGAAACGTTAATGCAGATGATGCCTAATGATGACAAAGAAACATTTCGTTTCTCATTTGATAATTCATCTGCTGGAATTTATATCATGCGTGTGCAAAATACTGTTGAGCCACTCATTATGTCTTTGTTCTACTATGATCATGTCAATCCAGGAAAATTAAAGAGTCGTCTTCGAATCGTTAGAGATGCTCTTGAAGAACATATTAGTCTAAATCACAAATCAATC
>CAWUIU010000216.1:0-6206 GCA_963922285.1 uncultured Oligoflexia bacterium
ATTGATAAAAGTATAAATTGATTTAAAATTTTATCGATAAGCTCATTAGAATTAAAGTTAATAGGATTTCACATGGAAGATTTAGAAAGAGAGCTAAAAGAGTCTGCACTATCTGAGCTAGAGGATCATCTAACTGAGCTAGGTGATGTATTAAACAACAAGGAGCCAAGTACAATTTCTGAAGAAGAGATCAATCAGATTTTCAGAATTGTTCATAGTGTGAAAGGAAATTGTCAGGCCTCTGGCTTTTACTCAATTTCAGATATCTCACATCTATATGAATCAAAACTCATTAAGGTCAAAGATGGAAGTGCTCCTTACGATGAGTACATACACTCTGTCAGCCTTAGCTATCTAGACTCTCTTTCTGTTGCATCAGAAGCATTGAAAAGTGATATGGATGCAGTGGTAAGCTTTGATGAAGTGCTCGCCCTTATCAATGGAGAAGGTAGAGCAAAAATACAAAATGAAAAGAATAGTAGTTCCAAAAAAGAAAGTATCAATGTCCTTTTGATTGACGATGAAGACAGTATCCTTGAAATTATTGAAAGTTACGTTGAAGATAATTTTAACGCAATGATTCAAAAAAAATTAAATGGACAAGATGGAATCACAACAGTGGGAGAAACGAAGTTTCAAGTCATTATATGCGACTACAAAATGCCTTTAATTGATGGAAAAGAGTTTATAAAGATATTAAGAACTGGAAACTCAATTAATAAAGATACTCCTATTATCTTCTTAAGTGGTTTTAAACCTGAAATTACGGGAGATCCAAAAATTTGGCATGATGTTTTCTTTCTAGAAAAGCCTTTTGAAGAATCAAAACTCGTCTACTATGTGAAATGTTCTCTTGAATTAGAAAAAGAATCTGCTCAATCTGCATGATATGTTAAAAGAGTCGAGTTATTACAATTTTTTTGGTGAGTTTAAAGACAAAGGCACAGAAAGAAATTTTCTTGATACATATTGGTCTCAAAATAAGAAAGTCTATTTTATAGCTTATAATCTCTGTACTATATTGCTGCTTTTTGCAGGAATTTTCATGGATTATAAGAGAACATTCTTTTGGGGCTCACCTGACCAATTAACTACGCTTCGAATTATTCAGCTCTTTTTTGCACTTGGCTTTTATTTCAAGTTTAAGAATCAGAATTATTATTCAAAAAGTATCGAATACTACGCATTCTTTCTCATGATTTGGTCATCTGTTATCATCTTATTGCTAAACCTTATGACAGACGGATTAAGTAAAACAATGGTTCTAGGGGCCATTATCAATACTCTTGGTTACTATATTGTTCTACCTGGAAGACTCATTTGTTCTCTTTTACCTGCATTTATTCAAGTATTTAGTATCGCATTTTTTTACAATACAGAGGCAGCGGGACTAGGAGATCACAAGTATATTATTTTCCTCATGTTCTCTATCAATTGTATTTTAATTTTTTATAAGAAAATGAATGCCATCTCTAATAGAAGAGGATACCTTATTGCTGAATATCACAAAGGGGTCAGTATTGCTAAAGACACGATCCTAAGCATTATTGGCCATGATCTAAAAAACCCTTTAACAATAATCCATAGTCGAAATCACTTTTTAAAAAAAGCTCTCGACTCAGGGGACATTGAAAAAGCGAAGAGTCAAATCGAGCCTCTCAACAATGCAACCAATCGAATATCTGATATGCTACAATCACTTCTATCCTGGGCATTAGCAAACAATCAGTCAGTAAACAAAGAGCTCCTTTGTATTAAAAAAGTTGCCCAGACTGCTTATGAATATTGTTTGGAGACTGCTCAACAAAAGAATATTCAAATTACAAAGTCAGTTGAGTCCTATAGTTTCAATTTTGATTCAAACATGATGGAGACAATCATCAGAAACTTACTAAGCAATGCTGTTAAGTTTACTCCAGTGTCTAAAGAAATATATTTAAATGGTAGAAAAGAAGATTCAAAATATATTCTTGAAGTCGAAGATCAGGGAATCGGTATGACAGATGAAATGGTTCAACAAATCTTAAAAGGAGACAATGAACAGTCTGAATTGGGAACAAGAGGAGAAAAAGGTACTGGCCTTGGTCTTAAAATTGTGCTCGACTTTATTCGCCATCATGAGGCACAATTAAATATTAATTCAACAAAAGAAAAAGGTACAAAATTTACGATTGAATTTAATACCTAAAAGGATATCCATGAATTTTTTTACTTTCCTCCTCATTTTAACAATCACACTAAGTTGTGCAAAAAGTAGAGTGATTTTAGGAAATAAGCACACTCTTAACGATCTCAAACATAAACATGCGCCCTATGTACTAATGATCTCCATCGACGGTTATCGTCATGACTATAATAAAATTCATCGTCCTGAGTTTCTCACTTGGTTTGCAAAAGAAGGAGCCAGCACAGAAGCTTTAATCCCAAGTTTTCCGACGAAAACATTTCCGAATCATCTGTCTATTGTGACAGGCCTTTATCCTGCTAATCACGGGATAGTAGCCAATCACTTCTATGCTCCAGACTTAAAGAAAAGATATTCTCTAAAAGATAGCGAAAGTGTAAGGAATCCTGAATTTTATAGAGGTATTCCGCTGTGGTCATTAGCTGAGTCTCAAGGAATGAAAACGGCCACCTACTTTTGGCCTGGTAGTGAAGCAAATATTTACGATCATTACCCTACTTATTATTTAAAGTATAATCATGGTACTTCTCATGAGGATCGTCTTGATCAAATAAAGAAATGGCTATTAATGGATGAGAGCACAAGACCTCACTTTATGACACTCTACTTTCATGATGTTGACTCTGCAGGACATCGATATGGACCATTAGCAGAAGAGACAAAAGCAGCTGTACACAAAGTTGATCAATCTTTAAAAGATCTTTATAAATTCACAAAGAACTTAAACTACCCATTACAAATCATTATCGTCTCTGATCATGGTATGAGAAAAGTTAATATGGATAACAAAGTTAACTTAGTAAACAAAGTTCCATCTATAAAAGATAACTTTCGTCTTGAAGGAAGTGGTCCACTTATTCATCTCTACGATAAAAACGCCACTGATATCAATTTAACGTTAAGGGAGTTAAACAACTCCGCTAAAGGTTATATGTGTTATCTAAATCATGAAATACCAAAAGAGCTTAATTTTAGAGGAAATGTAAGAGCTGGAGATATTGTATGTATCGCCGATCAAAATCATTACTTAGTCACTAATAATAGAATGCCGCCTAAGGGAGCTCATGGTTGGAGTCAATTTGAAGGAGATGATATGCATGGTATTCTTTATGCTAAGGGCAGTCTCTTTAAAGAAAGAACTAAGATTGATTCAACAGAGAATATTAATATCTACCCTATGATAGCAGAAATATTAGGGCTCGAGATCAGACAACATATCGATGGTGATCTATCAACATTAAGAAAATTATTGAAATAATTTAATCCATTAAAAAGTTAGTACGTTTTTCAAATTGAACTGAGAAGAAGTGGTTGAGATCAAACTTACCATTTCTCTCATATTCAGCATGTCCATACTCTCTTTGAAAACGATCATCATTCTGTTCTACACCGATTAAAATAGTAACAAAACTCTTTCTTCCTATTCTAAATGAAGCAGAGATATCACCACCAATACTATCACCTTGCATATCATCCTCATAGAACCTCTTGCTACCATATACCCTGACTTGCCATCGACCAAATTTTTCACTACTGGGTGTCGTAGAAAAAAATACGGCTTTTAATTCTCCTCCTATCTCTACCATTCTTTGATCTGACCCTAATGTTGATACATTATAGCCGAAGTATGGTATCGCTTCGATACGTATATTTTCGATAACATCGTAAGAAAATATTCTCCCTCCTTCGATGTATAATTCTGCTCCGCTTCGCTTTTCCAGATGATCAACATAATCATATAAAATAATATTCGCTCCAGCATCTTTAATCATACCGTGGTATTTATCCTGTAGATTCAACGCAAGTCCTGCTTGATCATCCATCTCTTTATAACGTGCGATTACTTTTGCGTAAACTTCATTATCAAATCCATAAACAATTTCTAACTCTGTATTTGCTATATTTAGAGATTCTTGTAATGTTCGATTGTCATCAATATTTTTTGTTATTTCCTGAACATGGCCATCTCCCTTACACTTGATGGATCGATGATTATATTCATCACCATCTCTTTGAATAAGACGTCCATAAACCTTATCATGCCGTCTAATCGTAATCGTCATATTCTTGTAATCAATCGCAGCTTCTAATTTTACTCCAAATGTTTCACCGCGATCGTCACCTTCGATTTCAGAGTCACAATTCGTTATTCCAGTGTCCCAAAAAATACCATTCAAGGCATTATCATTAGAGTTCTCTAAGTTTATACGAAAACCAGTTAAGTCACTTAGAGAGACAAAACCACGTCTGGCCATTGATGCTTTTTCGATTCTTTTCTTTGCGCTTGTACTAAGCTTATTAATTTGTTCCTTAGATAAAGCTACTTTACCTTCATTGGCCCTTTGTTTAAGTTCGATTTCACGCGTTTTAGCATGAGAGGTCATTGTAACAATAACTTGTTCTTGATCTTGATCTGGCAAAAGAATAAGTTCTCTTTTTAACAGCCGTTGAAAATCTCTTCGATAGTAGAGAGCTTTCGAATCTCCAGTTTTAAACTCATATTGATCAGATCGATGATTATAATATATTGACGTTCCCCTACCATCTTGATTATTTAATTGATATAGATAGCCTGATTCTGATAACTCAGAGGCAGCTAGGTTAAATATTGTCATCGTTGCTAGAAAAATTAAGCTCTTTCTCATTTTTTACACTACTCATAGATTGTACTTATATAGAATCTACTGAAAAAAAGATGCTAGTTGTGTAATACGGTACTATTTATGGGAGTGTTCAAGATTTCGACACTCGTAAAGATATGAAATCACATAAAATAGCCTTCAAAAGATTAACTAAGCTTACATAGTGTCATAACTTTCTGACCCATAGTGTCAGACAGCTAGTATAGAAATACCATCTCCGCATAAAAGGATGATGAACAAAGACAAACCACAAAGATATATTCGTAATGATTTTATTGTCTCTGCTCAAAATTGTTTACTGACATTAGAATAATCAACTAAAAGAAATGAACAAGAGCACTTATCGTGTGAATTTTTTGATTTGTTCTTGCATATGAACAATATTTTCAAGACGCTTCTCCATGGAGGCTCGAGCAACACACTTACTCCCCTTACATGTGGCAATTTGCTCTTTGAAGCACTTTGATAGAAATGAGAAATATTCACTAGAGCCAACAAGAATTTGACCTCGTTGCATTTCATCTCCTTTAAGCACGATAGCTTCGAAATTCTGATTCAAGCACTCATCAACACCAAAAACTGTATATTCAAGTAGCATTTGTTTAATGCCCTTCTGATAATTATGAACACTTTCAGCACTGATTGATGTGCTAAAAAGAAGACTGATTATAAAGATACCGAGATATTTTCCCATAGAAATATTTAATCGAAATTAATTCCTTTTTGCAACAAGACAACTATTGCCGCAAGGCGCAAGTAGTGCCATTGTGGCCTCTAAGTAAGTTTAGTATTGTGAGAAAAAACTGTCTTAATCAGACCTTAATCTGTTAATATGTTGAAATCACACAATAAATAAATGAAGACTCAGCTAGTCTTACATGTAAGAAAAAAAAGACAATGATTGATCTCAATTTTTTCTTTTTATTTTTCATAATCTTTTTCCTATATCTATTATTACTACTTTTTTAAATGGGAGGATTAATGAAAAAGTTAATGACTATTAGTCTAACTGTACTCCTTGCGACACTATTTACGATGGAAGCAAGTGCAGATGCAGAGAAAAACAGAAGAGATCGAAGAGACAGCAGAAGTAGCGGTAGTTCAGCTTCAAGCGATAGAGCTTCAAGAAGAGATGCTGCTAGAGCTAGAAACACTTCTAACAGGCCAGCAAGAGATACTTCAGCTTCAAGAAGTTCATCTTCGAGAAGAGCAAGCACTAGTTCTTATGATTCATCATCAAGAACTCGTAACAGAGATACTGTAAACAGAGGATCGACAAGTCGCTCAGGAACTTAAACTGACACTTCAAGAACTAGTAAAAGAGACACTATAAACAGAGACTCAAAAAGTCAAAAAATAACATATACTGACAAATCAAG
>CAWUIU010000217.1:0-6094 GCA_963922285.1 uncultured Oligoflexia bacterium
GCCAAGAATGTTGAAGGATATATTATCGACCCACTAGGTGGAGATAATTTCGAAAATATTGAACTAAAGTAGTTTTTAATATAAAGCCTCTAGAAATAGAGGCTTTTTTATTTATTGCGCAACTTCGCTTGTCCATTCAATTATATCCTCGCCAGCATTTTCATGTATAACGAGAATACGATCAGTATTAAAATTTAATCCATTCGAAGACATGCCTCTTAGGTCAAGAATTTCAAATCGCTCTTGAAGAACTTGACGTAGAAGAGGATTATCATCCCAGTTAGCTGGAAGGATTCCCCTCTCAAGATCAACTTTATTACCTCTGACAATTTCAAATTTTCCTACTCTCATTTGTCTTGTTATATTTAATCGACCAGACAAAACGACAAGAGTTTTATCAACTTCTTCAGTTGCAGACCTTCCAACTTGACTAAGCCGAGTCCCCGCACCACGAACAGCATGTGCAGCATATTCTTGTGCAATTTCTTCATTTCGACTAACATCAATATATAAACCGCTTCCACCAAATCCTTTCCCAACATTTTTTGGACCACTACGAACAGAGTCAGCAAGCTCTTTAATCGTTCCATGCGAAATCGGTAAATCCTCTAGCTCACCAAGACTACAAGGAAACTGAGCCAGCAGCTCCACCTAAGGTCGCCAGAGCATATGAACGAGTAACGTGTTTTAACTTCATTCGACGTTGCTCATCTTCCTGCCTGAGTTCATCAGGTATCTCATTTAAACCATACCCTAAGGATACGATCTCATCACATCTTTTAAACTCATCACTTAAGTTCTTTGTATCAAAGCCTAGTACACCTAACTCAGCCATGAGCGTACTCCCCTGTGCTCCAGATAAAAGACGAGGCGTCCGACTAGCAGAGGATCCAATTTTATAATACTTATGCAATCGAGTTGTAGCTCGAGTTAATAAAAGAGGTCCCCCAAGGGGGGATTGCAATAAGCGCTGCATCTAGTAAAAGGGAGTTTAGAAAAGCATTATTTTCAAACGACCCTCATCATTTTTCATAGAACCACTTGTTCCAAAGTAGTCAGATGTTAATTTACGGTTTCCATATAAATCCTCTCTTAAAGTCCTCAGATCTTCATTAGAAACATCTTTATTTTGAACGACTAATTCTATATCACGAATCGTTTTCTTATGCCTTTTCTCTAATAAATGAGTTGACTTTATCGCTTCATCAATAGCCTCATCCAATTCATCACTATATTCATAAGACCGAAGTGTTATATTGTCTCCTATAAGATGAGAATTATACTTCTCTTTCAAATCTTCACACTCTTTACCTTTCTTCTTAACTTTACATAGATTCAAGTGAAAAGGCGTTGCACCAATAAAGCTAGAACAGTCTTCAATTTTCTTACTTATAAAAAGTTGTATTAAAAGTCATTGAAAGGTCCTTCCAAAATACTAGAGCAAATCATGCAGGTAACGATAGCTTTTTGCACCAACAACTTTATCATGTGCGCTTTTTATTTTTTCACGAGCAGCCTGACTCACCTTTGAAGTTAAATGAATCCAATTATTTTTCTCATTCATCTTAAGCCTTGTACTAAAGGCTTTTTGTTCGCAACTTTGCTTCTTACAATACTCATCTATCACAGTTGATGGAATAACAAGATGGCTAATTCGTCCAATTTTTAAAAGGTCGATACCCTGATGATAATTCTTAAGGCCTAATTTATTTTGTTTGGGAAGATGATCAATCTCAGGACCGTAACTAGCTGAACGAATGACCCCAATTACGTATTCTTTTTCAGTTGTATCAAAATTCTTAGAACCTATGATGTAATTAATATTACCAAGAGTCTTTAGAAACTTAAATCGATTAGTTCCAGCTGCATCGTTTTGATAAAAAACCGCCATATGAACAGATCCGTTTCGCAGCTCCTGCAACAATCTTCGATAAGGATAGAGCTTAAATTCAAAATTTATGTCTTCTAATTCATTATCAATTTCAATGAGGAAATTAATAAGAACGCCATCAAGACCTTTTTCTGATTCAAAAGTGTAGGGCTTAATTTCAAAAACGCCAACAATAATTGTTTGAGCAAGAACTTGAAAAGTAAATATTAGTGAAAAAATGAATTTCATAATTCTATTCTAGCATAATCTTTCGAGCTTTTAAGGATTTAGAGCAGTACGCAGAGCACAATGTTAGACTATTGAGATCAATTATCTTATATTTCATGTACTTAATTAAACAAATAAAAACTCTCTATAGGAAAGTTAATGAAAAAATATCTATTGGATAGACTTCTCCAGCTTGTACCAACTCTCATTGGTATCTCCCTCTTCTCCTTCTTTATCATTCGCATGGTTCCTGGTGACCCGGTTCTCTTGATGCTTGGTGAAAGAGGTGCTGACCCAAAAGTCTACATGGAAATGAAGAAGTCTCTTGGTCTTGATAAACCAGTTGTTGAACAATATGCAGTCTATATGAAAAATGCTCTTACTGGTGACTTTGGAAATTCGATAGTTTCCAAAAGACCAGTGACGACGGAATTCTTTGATCGTTTTCCTGCGACGCTCGAGTTAGGTATTTGTGCTATCGCTTTTGCGATTCTTCTTGGTATTCCCGCAGGTGTTATCGCCGCCACAAGAAGAAATACTCCCGTCGACTACTTGCTGATGGGAACGTCCCTGGTTGGATTCTCCATGCCGATCTTTTGGTGGGGCCTAATTCTCATTATCATTTTTTCAGTTAACCTTGGTATCACCCCAGTATCGGGAAGGCTTAATGTAATTTTCGATGTTGATTCAATAACGGGCTTTATGCTTATAGACTCTCTTCATCCGGACGTCCTAAGCGAAGAAGGCCTTGCCCCATTTTTTAGTACGATTAAACATCTGCTTTTACCGACAATAGCCATGGGAACGATTCCACTAGCTGTTGTGGCGAGAATGACAAGATCATCTGTACTTGAAGTTTTAAGAGCTCCTTATATCCAAACAGCAAAAGCGAAAGGGCAAAGCTATAAGAAGATTATTTGGCTACATGCTTTTAGAAATGCTCTCATTCCAATTGTAACAGTTATTGGTCTTTTGTTCGGATCAATTATAACCGGTGCAATTTTAACTGAGACAATCTTTAGTTGGCCAGGAATTGGTAAGTGGCTTGTCGCTAGTATTCACGCAAGAGATTATCCTGTTATTCAAGGTGGAGTTCTCTTTATAGCAATGATGATTATTGCCATCAATTTCCTCGTTGATGTGATTTATACATATGTTAACCCAAAGATAAGATAGAGTTATGAATAACACTAAAGAAATAGAATCTGAAAACATTACGACCATGTATCTGCTAAAGGACTTTTGGTCACACTTTAGCGAAAACAAAGGGGCAGTCTTTGGCCTAGCTCTAATTGGGTCATTCATCGTGATTGCAATCCTTAGTCCTATCCTTGCACCACATGGTGCGAGTGAAGTGTTTCCTGGTCAATTGCGCTTACCTCCATTCTGGGCTGAAGGCGGAAGTACAGAGTTTCTTCTTGGCACTGATGACTTAGGTCGAGATGTCTTAAGTCGACTGATTTATGGAGCGAGAGTATCCCTTTTTGTAGGTGTTTCAATTGTGATTATTTCAACAATCATCGGAACATCTCTTGGACTAATGGCCGGATACTTTGGTGGAAAAGTTGATAGTGTCATCATGAGATTTATCGATATCCTCATGGCCTATCCAAGTATTCTACTTGCCATCATTGTTGTCTCTGTAATTGGACCAGGAATGACAAATGCAATTATTGCGGTTGCCATTGTTAATATTCCATCTTTTACAAGACTTGTTCGCGCAAATGTTCTTGAAGTTAAAAAGAGACAATTTGTCATGGCCGCTAAAACTTTTGGAGCTAGTCCCTATCGAATTATGACCAAAGAGATCCTGCCAAACTGTATGGCGACGCTCATTGTTCAAACAACTCTTGGTTTGTCTGAAGGGATTCTATCAACAGCGGCATTAGGTTTCCTCGGTCTTGGAGTTCAACCTCCAACTCCAGAATGGGGAATTATGCTCAGTGATGCCCGGCCCTATATTGAAAGCTCTCCATGGTTAGTGACTCTACCTGGTCTATGTATATTAGCAGTTGTTCTCGGACTAAACTTATTTGGTGATGGTCTTAGAGATGCACTTGACCCAAAACTTAAAAGATAGAGAGAAGTAATGATGAAGAAACTATTAGAAGTAAAAAATCTATCCATTAAGTTTGAAACAAAGAAAGGACTTGCGCACGCTGTTCGTGAAGTAAACTTTGATATATTTGAAGGTGAAACTCTCGGAGTTGTTGGTGAGTCAGGTTGTGGAAAAAGTATTACGAATCTCGCAATTATGGGTCTCCTTGCCGAGAATGCAATTGTGACAGCAGACAAATTAGAGTTTGAAGGAATCGATTTACTCTCTCTTAATGAGAAGTCTTGGCAACAAGTGCGTGGTGGAAAAATTGGACTCATTTCGCAAGACCCAATGAGTAGTTTAAATCCATGTTACACCGTTGAATATCAAATTGATGAAGTTCTTCGTATCCATAAGCCAGAGATGTCTAAACAGGATCGTGCACAAAAGATACTCTCTCTTTTAAGAGACGTTGGAATTCCTGCACCAAAAGAAAGATTAAAAGCTTATCCTCATGAGTTATCAGGTGGAATGAGTCAAAGAATTATGATTGCCATGGCCATTGCTTGTGATCCAAAACTACTTATAGCTGACGAACCAACGACTGCACTCGATGTAACTGTTCAAGGACAAATTTTAGAACTTCTTGAAAGTTTACAAAAAGAGAAAGGAATGTCTGTTATATTTGTCAGTCACGACCTTAGTGTTGTTAGAGATATTACCAAACGAATTCAAGTTATGTATGCAGGAGAGATAATTGAAGCGGGAGATACGACTGAAGTTATCTCAGGCCCAACTCACCCGTATACGAAAGGACTACTCAATTCAATTCCAACATTCCACGATAGTGAAACTGAGCTTTTCTCTATTCCTGGAATGGTACCAGATTTATTAAAAAGACCTACAGGATGCCAATTTGCCGATCGATGTTATAAACGAGAAGAAAAGTGTTCGAGTCAACACCCTACTCTTGAAGTTGCGGACTTCAGAACACGTCGATGTTTTTTTCCAGAGGCGAACTAGGATTTATTATGAGTGTATTAAAAGTTAAGAATTTAAGAACATATTACCCAGTAAAAGGAAATAAAGTTGTTAAAGCAATCAACGACCTCTCTTTTACATTAAAGGAAAATCAAACGTTAGGAATTGTTGGTGAATCAGGCTGTGGAAAGAGTACTCTCGCTAAAACGCTAATGGCCCTTGAAGAAAAGACATCAGGTGAAATAGTTTTTGGCGATAAGACAGATGAACAAATATCATTAAAAGATCGCTACAGCTATATTCAAATGGTCTTTCAAGATCCACTCGATTCTCTAAACCCAAGAAAAAAAGCATGGGAAATCATCACTGATCCTCTCATGATCAACAAAGGTTCATCAAAAGCTGAATGTATTGAAAAAGCAAAAGAGCTGATGGAGCTGGTTGGACTTCGTCCCGAACAGATTCATAAGTATCCACATATGTTCAGTGGTGGACAGAGACAACGACTTGGAATAGCCAGAGCACTAGTTCTTAGTCCTAAAGTTCTCATTTTAGATGAGCCTGTTTCAGCTCTAGATGTTTCTATCCAGGCCCAAATTTTAAATTTACTCAAGAAAATTCAAAAAGACTTAGGTCTTGCATATATTTTTATCTCGCACGATCTTTCAGTCGTTAATTATATTGCAGATGAAACTCTTGTTATGTATCTTGGAAAGATTTCAGAGTATGGACCTAATGAAAAGATTTTCAACTCCCCTTATCATCCATATACAAAAACTCTTTTAAAAAGTGCTCACATTTCCTCAAACGAAGAGATTAAGAACTTTCCAAAACTAAAAGATACAGAACTACCTTCACCTCTTAATCCTCCTAGCGGATGCTTCTTTCACACAAGATGTCCTGTGGCGACAGATGAATGTACAAATAAAGTACCTGTTCTCGATAATAAGAATGATCGTAATGTGAGTTGTCTTTTA
>CAWUIU010000218.1:0-6063 GCA_963922285.1 uncultured Oligoflexia bacterium
AGTGATCACTTTGAATATAGTGACTCAGGTCGAGGTGTTTACCCGAAAGGCCTCTATGAAATGCTAAAAATTTTTCATGAGAAATACCAATTGCCTATTTTTATAACTGAAAACGGTATGAGTGATGCATGTGATACACTTCGTGAAAAATATATGGTTGAACATCTCTTAGCTGTTAAACAAGCGATGAATGAGGGCGTCCCGGTTATGGGTTATGTTTGGTGGTCGATGACTGATAACTTGGAATGGGCCGACGGTTACGCACCAAAATTTGGTCTCGTAGAAGTGACTCGTAAAGATGGTGTTATTCATAGGAAAAAGCGCAAAAGCTATGAACTCTATAAGAAAATTGTTCAAGAAAGATATCTTACAGAAGAATATATAAATGAAATTCGCGATGATTTTGTGAAAGAAATTGGAAAGGAACGTAATATGACAAGAGCAAGAGATGCACAAACTGCGCTTAGTAAGTATCGAACCCAGCCGATACGCGATATCGACTGGGGCATTTAGTAATATTAAGTCCAAACTGTTTCTGCTTTAAGTCCTAGAACACAACCATTCTCTTGAATAAGAACGATCATGTGATATCCACCAAAGTAGTCACTTCCATCACCTGAACCATGCATAACGAGACGTGCTCTCTTCCCATAATTCTTAGAAATATAACTGATAAGCTTCTTTAGTTTTTTAGCACTTTCAAGATCTTCGTAAGATCCATCTTCATCATATGATTCAATTTCATAACGAAGCATTTCATAAAGGTCTTTGTAACTTTCAACTGAGTAATGTGCAGGTTCTCCATATAGAGTGTCTTCTAATTTAAGAACACGAGCAATTTCATTCTTTGTGATCTTCTTAAGTGGTTGCCAAGATGCAAAGGCTTTCCAAAAGTCATCACCTTCAGATACCCAGTAAACACCTTCAACCATCTTCTCTAATTTTTTAGCTTCTTTGTAAGCAGCCATACATTTTCCAGCTTGAGCAGCCGATGTAACCATTAATGCAATTATTAGTAATAAAGTTTTCATAATTTCCCCCCATGAATAATGTGAGGCAAACCTAGCAAACGATCTCAAAAAGATCCATAGTCAGAAGTAAATTTTATGTATTTATGAAGAGATAATTCTTATCTAATATTTAGATAAGAAAACGATGATAATATAATTAAAGACTTAATGTGCGTCCTAACCCTATGCCTGGGTATTCTTTATTATTAGCCCCAGGAATGCAAAAGCCATTGATGAAAACTCTTCTTGGCCCATTTGAATGATTTATCGAAGAACTATGAATAGTATATGGACCAAAAAGAGCCATGTCTCCTGGCTCCATTTCTAAACGAACTATATCTTCTTCACTGAACTGATTAATTCTTTCTGGATGATTTTTTAAGTCAATATGACCGTTTTTATGTGATCCGCGAATCAGCTTTAGTGGTCCATTTTCAAGAGTCATTTTATCGATCGCGATAAGTGTTTGAACATAACTACCCTTGCCTGAAACATCCGTCCATTTATCAGTTCCATAACGACGATGTTCACTATCTTGGTGCCAATTAAATTCTATCTTTTCACCAGGCATCTTGAAATGTGCTTGATTAATTATTTGAGTGAGTTCTTTTGAACCAAGAATTTGTGTAACGGGCGTAAGTATATTAGGATGTGCTCCATATTCGAGAAGAATATCTTCAAGACCACCACACCAAACGATTCGATTGAGGCCTGCATCTTCAAATATGACATGTGATTCTTTACCAAGATAGTTTTTTGAATTTAGCGAGCTTGCAAAATTATAGAGTCTTTCAAATGCATTTAAGATGTTTTCGATATCACTGATTGGCAGCACCTTTTTAACAACTGCAAATCCATCACTATTAAAGTCTGAAAGTAATTTTTTTAAGTCACTCATAATAATATATTCATCATCCTTCTAAGAGGCTCTGCTGCTCCCCATAGTAGCTGATCTCCTGAAGTAAATAAATTGAGGAAATCTTCGCCGATGTTCATTTTACGTGATCTTCCAACTACGGTCTTTAAGGTCCCGGAAATATGTCGCGGATTTAATTTCTCTCTCGTTTCTTCCGGGTTATTTGCCACAAATTCGACCCACTCATGAGAATTCGAGATAAGGTTCTCGATTTCCTGTTCACTGATGGATTTTTTTAGTTTTATTGTTAAGGCCTGAGAGTGTGAGCGAAGAGCACCAACTCTGACACATGTACCATCAATTGGAATAGGATTATTTTCAAGTCCAAGAATCTTATTCGTTTCACTCATGGCCTTCCACTCTTCACGTGTTTGTCCATGATCAACTGGAGAATCAATCCAAGGGATAAGGTTTAAAGCGAGGGGTACACCAAAGTTTTCGCTTGGCAGATCTGGGCTTCTAAGCTTATCACTAATTTTCTTATCGATTGAAAGAATATCTTCATCCTTAATATTGTTAAATTCATTTCCTAAAATATGCATTTGATTAAGAAGTTCTTTCATGTGACGAGCGCCACCACCTGATGCAGCTTGATATGTCATTGAAGTCATCCACTCAATGAGATCTTCTTTAAATAATGAACCTATACCCATGAGCATTAAAGAGACAGTGCAATTCCCTCCAATAAAGTTTTTAATTCCACTATCAATTGCTTGGTTTATGAGATTTTTGTTTATTGGATCCAAGACGATCATACTATCCTTATCCAATCTTTTTGCAGAGGCGGCATCAATCCAATATCCACTAAAGTTAACGGCCTTAAGTTTTGGATAAATGTTCTTTGTATAATCACCACCCTGACAAGAGATGATAATATCCATCGTAGCTAAATGATCTACATCATTTGCATCAAGAAGTTTATAAATGTTCCCATCGATGTCAGGCCCATTTTGACCAGCTTGTGAAGTCGAATAAAAGTAAGGATCTATCTTTTTAAAATCACCTTCTTCTCTCATTCTATCAAGAAGAACTGAGCCTACCATTCCTCTCCAACCAACTATTCCGACCTTTTTACTCATACTTAATCCTTTCAAAATACGTTACGATCTACCATTGTGAATATTTAAATCTCATTTATCAAGTTTTTAGTTGTCATAATTAAATCCAACATTTACCATTTTTTGTGAAGAGGTGCACTAAGGAGGCAAGATCTTTGAGGGAGAGCAATCCCAATGATGAGGTCCCAGGGTTTTAGTGCCGAAGTGACATAGAAATTGCTCTTTATATGTTGCTGGTTAAAATGATTGAGTTCATTTAACTGTCACCTAATCGGTGGAGGGCTTCATAGACAATGTCTTTTCTCCCTTCACAAATTATATTTTAAAAGGATGCTCAAGGATGAGTGAAAACGTAATTGTATCTAAGTTTGGTGGTAGCTCTATGGCCAATCTTGAGGCCATGACAAGATCAGCAAAAATCGCATCGAAACAGTCAAGCAATATCGTCGTGGTTTCAGCAGTATACGGTGTAACAAACTTACTCGTAAGAATTGCTACTGAAGCACCAAATGGCGATTTTGATTCGCTAAAAAGTGTATTAGATGAAATCAATCATAAACACCATTCTATTCTTTCAGAGATGAGTGCATCAGATAATTTAAGAGAAAATGTTGAAGTACTTTTATCTGAAGTTGAAACTCTTGCCAAAGGTATTTCTCTTATTAAGGAATGTTCACCTAAGAGTTATGACTCACTAGTATCACTTGGAGAACGACTAAGCTCGACAATATTTACAGAAGTTTTAAGTAATATTAATAAAAAAAGAAAAGTCGATTTCTTAGACATAAGAAAAGTTTTAATAACAGATAATAAATTTACAAGGGCAACTCCTCTTATCGAAGAAATTGAAAAGAAATGCCAGCATCATCTCTATGATGCCAAATATGGGAACATGACTTTTGTCACCCAAGGTTTTGTAGGTGCTACAATTCATGGGGCGACAACAACGCTAGGTCGTGGAGGATCTGACTACTCTGCCTCTTTAATAGCTGAAGGAATCAAAGCTGATACATTAGAGATTTGGACAGATGTAGCCGGGATAGCGACAACAGATCCAAGAATTGTAGATAATGCAAAACTAATTGACGAAATAACATATTCGGAAGCTGCTGAACTTGCAACTTTTGGTGCTAAAATACTTCATCCAACGACCTTAACACCTGCTCTTCGTGGCGATGTTAAGGTCTTTGTTGGATCGAGCTATGAGCCAGACGCTAACGGAACTTGGATTAAGACTGAAGTCGATAATCCTCCATTAATTAGGGCCATGGCAAAGAGGTCTGGACAAACTCTCCTCACTCTTTCGACACCAAAAATGTTAAATACACATGGTTTCTTGTATGAAATTTTTAAAATATTTAATGATTTTAACGTATCGGTTGACTCAATCACAACATCAGAAATCTCAGTTGCGATGACGATTGAGAGTGAATATTCTAAAGACACTGAATTTCTCGGGGCTTTAAAAAATCTTGGTGATGTAAAATTAGAAAATGATCTTTCTCTTGTAAGTCTCATTGGTAACAAGATAAATCATACACCAAATTTAGCGCATAGAATTTTTTCATGCATTGAAGGTATTAACGTTAGAATGATTTGTCTTGGTGCTAGTAAACATAACTTCTGTTTTCTCGTAAAGGATAATCAAGTTAATGAGGCCATAAAAAAATTACACAAGGAATTTATAGGATGAAAATAGCACTCCTAGGAAAAGGAAAAACTGGCTCACATGTCATTGATCTCGTTAAAGAAAAGTATCCTCAAATAGAGCTTGATATTTTTGACTCTAAAAGAAATCCTTCTCTAGAAGATCTTAGAAAAAATGATGTTGTGCTCTCTTTTTTGACTGGGGATATATTTTCTTTATATATTGATATTTTATGCGAGTCAGGAATCTGCGTCGTTACAGGGTCTACTGGTTTTGAATTTACTGAAGAACAAATAAAACGCATTGAAACAACTGGAGCAGCTTGGATTCATTCTAATAACTTTTCACTTGGTATGAACCTAATTCGTGAGATGATTCGTGTACTTCAAAAAGCTCCTATTCTCTTTGATAATTTAGAGACTAGAATTCATGAGATTCACCACATTAAGAAGTTGGATGCCCCTAGTGGTACAGCAAGAGCTTGGAATGATTGGCTTGCTATGGACTCTGAAATAACCAGTGAAAGAACTGGCGATGTTATTGGTTATCATACACTCGAACTTGAAGCACCTAACGAAAAGATTACTCTTACCCATGAAGCACTTGATCGAAAAATCTTTGCAGATGGCGCTATTTGGGCCTGTCATCAGGTAAAATCACTCTCTCCAGGACTTCATGACTTTTCAAAAATCGCACTAAAAGCACTAATGGAGGAATAAACCATGGATATTAACTCAACACCACTATGGACAGCTCTCATCACACCGATGAAGGAAGATGGTCAGGTCGATTATGATTCACTAGAAAAAGTTCTTAAGGCGCAGAATGAAGCTGGAAACGGAATCCTCATTCTTGGATCAACTGGAGAAGCCCTTAATCTGGATGACTCTGAAGCACGTAAAGTTCTCGAGTTTACTTGTAAGTTTAATCGAAATGTACCTCTAATGTGTGGGATCGGAGGTATCAATATAAACTCAACTAAGAGCTGGACTGAGTATTTAAACACTCTACAAATAGATTGCTACTTAGTCGTGACGCCACTTTATGCAAAACCTGGTGATAAAGGACAATACGAATGGTTTAAAACAATTATGGACACAGCTACAAAGCCTTGTATGCTCTACAATGTTCCAAGCCGAACAGGAAAAGAAATGTCTCTAAGTGCGGTAAAAAGACTAAATACACATCCTAACTTCTGGGCCATAAAAGAAGCCTCTGGCAGCGCCCTCAGATTTTCTGAATATGTTGCGGCTGCTGGAAATGGGAAAGTTTACAGCGGAGATGATGCACTCTTACCAGATTTTTCTAAAGTTGGAGCTAAAGGACTTGTATCTGTTGCTGCCAATGTATGGCCAAGAGCAACTAACCTCTATACAAAAAAATGTCTCGATTCAGACCTTAATAATGATGAGATTACAATGTGGCAGAACG
>CAWUIU010000219.1:0-6039 GCA_963922285.1 uncultured Oligoflexia bacterium
GATGTTCAAGGTGCCATTAGAGTTTGCGCGGGTTCCGCAGCAGCTCTTCCAAGAGTCTTAAAGAGTGGACTTCATAGAGCAACAAGCTCAACTGAGCAAATTCAAAATGCAATTGATGCTACTGCGCTTGAAGTCATTCCAAAAATTGAGCTAAGACTTAATTATCTACAAATGATTGCCAATACAGCTACACTTTTTGGACTACTTGGAACAATCCAAGGTCTAATCAAATCATTTTCTGCTGTTGCAGCTGCTGATCCGTCAAAGAAAGCTCAAATTCTTGCTGATGGTATCTCACAAGCAATGAATACGACATTCATGGGTCTCTTAGTCGCAATTTCAATAATCATGATTCACACATTCCTAAGTAGTAAGTCAGAAAAAATTATCAATGAAATAGACGAGTTTTCTGTAAAGCTAATGGATTTATTAATTACAAAAGAGTCGAATAAGTAATATGTATCGTCGTCCTAGTAGAAAACATCGATCACAAGAGTTTGAGAAGCCGAATCTGATTCCGATTCTTGATTCAGTATTTATCTTTATATTCTTTCTTCTAATGTCTGCTAATTTTGTTAAAATTTTTGAAATCTCTAGTGATGTTCCAATTATCTCAGATAGAGAGCCGCCAAAGAGTAAGAAAGAGCCACTTAATCTTACGATGAAAGTATTTGCGAACTCAATCTCAATTCATACTGGTGTCAACGAAAAGAGGCTTTTTAGAGTTAGAAAGACACCAAGTGGTGAGTATGACTTATTTACTCTTAGAGAAAAATTAATTGATCTCAAAGAGAAGAATAAATCTGAAGACACAATTGTACTAATGCCAATTGCTAATATCAACTACGAGACACTTGTAAAAATTATGGACTCTGTAAGAGATATTAAAGATACCGAAAGAGAGATTTGGGTACCGGCAAAAGATGGTACGGGTGATATAAAAATAAAGAAATTATTTAATAATATTATCTTTGGAAATATTCAAAGTTAAAAATAGAGATTTACATGCGTAAAAGAAGTATCAGGGACCGTGGGGTCAGAAAAACAAGAAAAGTACTAGATCTGGATATCACTTCCCTACTCGATATTCTTGTAATTCTTCTCGTATTTCTTTTAAAAAGTTACGATGCAACAGGAGTTATTCTCAATGTCTCAGATGAGATTGCACTACCTAACTCTGTATCACAAAGCATTAGTACTAGTGGTGTTGTCGTTCAAGTGTCACCGGGAAAGATTTGGATTGATGATAAAGAGATCGTTAATGAAGAATCTAAAAATATTCGCTCTGGTGGTGTTATAAGACCTCTTTTTGATGAATTAGTTGCGAAAAAGAATGAGATTAAATCAATACAAAAGTCAGTCGAAAATGCTCCTAAATTTACGGGTCTTGTAAATCTCGTTATCGATAAATCATTAAAATATAACTATGTGAAAACGATCATGCGAACATGTGCTGAAGCAGGATATCAGCAATATAAATTTGTCGTTATGGGGCAAGAGTCTTTCTAAACCCAACTACTTTACAGAATATATCGTAATTCTCAAAGCGTCCCAGCTTTTCAATTCTTTGTGCCTCACATTTATTCTTGACTCTACCACCTCAATAAAAAATTATTATTACAATCATAAACTAATATCATTATTTTTATATCTTCAAATTCTTATAATTAGATTAAGAACTAATAAGGAGATTTAAATGAAAACATTAACACTATTAAGCTTACTAATTACATTAACTACTTTCGCGCAACAAAGAGAAGTTATATCTGTTGCTCAAAGTACTTATCAACATCCTAGCAGTGGATATTCTTGCAGCGATTTCGATATTGCAAAAACAGTAAAAAATACATGGAAAGAAGCTGTCCTAAGGGCTGAGTATGACTGTAATTCAAATGTTCAATTACTTAAGAAAATAGACGAATCTGTTATATGTAGTGATTATTCGACAACTCTAAATATTGAGATAAAAGCTCTCTTCGCTTGTGTAGCTTACGATACTTGCCGTATACCAAGCCAATACTGTAAAGATGGGTGTTGTGACTAGTTAGATATTGATGAGTACTAGAAATAACGAGTGATAGTTAAATAGTACTCATCATCATTCTCTAAAATTTTTAATCCTAGATCATCATTTTCACCAGCAGAGTATCCACGATAACCAATTTTGAATTTCCAGAAGTCGTTGAGACGTCGCTGAAAATTACCTAAGTAAAAATACTCTGCCCTAGATAAGTCATAAAAGAAACCAGCAAAAGCCTCAGAGCCATAAGTATCATTAAATGTTAGGCGATAACCAAAAAAAGCATCATTTTGAAAAATAGATGTAGCCGCTTGTACATCCTCTTCACCTATTAAAGACTTCTGATACTCAGCTAGGAACATCGAATCATAACCATTTGCATGAGACAAAGTGTATTCGTAACCAATTGCGAGATAAGATTCTTTATCTTTAATCATAAGGCCACTTGTTGTCAGGAATTCTGTTGTTGTATTCTCAGGACTATGATTTAAAAATTCGAATTTAAAAGTATGTTCACCAAGAAACAATGTCCCTGAAGCCGTTAAATCAAAGGCCATAAAGTTATATGACTCTAAGTCACCTGTTGGTACGACAGAATTGGAAACAATCGTGTAATTAGAATAACCAATAAGTGATTGAGATGTATTTACGTGGTAGAGTCCATTGACTTTTAATTCAAATGAATCAGAACTAAACTCATATCCTCCTCCAAACTGTAAAATATTCTTTTCTCTTGATATTGTTGAAGCTTCAACAACTTGTGATCTTTCTGGTCTAGTTCCACCTAGAACTCGTGAATTACTACTTGGAAAAAAGTTAAATTCAGCTCGTGGTATTACATATGCCTTAAATATTCCAAACTCTGTATAAAGAAAGAAACTGCCAGCAAGGATTCCTTTTTTCTTAATTTGTTCTATATCACTATCGATAAAACGAGGATTGACGATGTCAGCAGGATGAAATGATTCCATATCACTCCAATTAAATACCTGATAACCAATTCTAAAGCCATAAGAACCAAAGTCATGCTTCCACAAAGCTTCATTAAGATTTACATAAGAGTTTTTACGTTCACCCTCACTAGCATTGCCAATGACTCGTAACATAAGCTCTGAATCATTGACCTTAAATGACTCTTCAACTTGAAACCTTGTAGATAACTCATTATTTATTTCAGTTTCTTTTTCTTCTAAATAGTTTTGCGAATGAAAAGATATTTCACCTCTTCCAGCATAAGTTAAAGAAATTATAGATATTAATACTATTACTTTAAAGAACGTTTGTGTAATTTGGCGTCTGATAACTTCACTCCGAGTTTTCTAGTTTTCCAAATAAATAGAGATTTTTTCTTATTAAGTAAATTCGACATTTCAATTGAATTAGCTCTAAAAAATGTCTTACCAGATACTGTATACTTTTTAAACTTTCTAAACTTAGCAATTTTAAAAAGTTCATCACGTCTATTGTAGTAATCACTTTTTAAAGCCGTCAACATCGACTTAGAGATATAGAGCACGACCTTTTTATAGCTTCCTTTTTCCTTAGGAGTTCGTTCGATAATCCATATATCTTGTTTTCCCATCTTAGCATCTTTAATGAACTTGTAATTATACTTCTCAATTGCCTGAGATGTTAAATCAGCATAAGAAAATTCGCTCCCCATAAAAGAAGAGCCCCTTGTTTTAGAATTTATCTTTTTCACCCTTCTAATTGATGGAAGATAGAGCCATTGATTATCATCTTTTCCTTCTTCTTCAAAAGACCACGTTAAAAGTTTCGTTCCCTTAACATCAGCAGGTTTTTGAAACTCTAACAAACTCTTGGTTACGTCCTTCTCTTCTTTTGAAAGGCCATCCATTTCTCTTGTGATTTTAGTACCATTTGCGTCAATAAGAATTAAGTTTGTTGTGGATTCCTCACCGATAAAGCCTCGATTTGCTTTGTCCATCTTTTCAGCAATCTCTCTTCCCTTCTTCATATCCGCAAAAGTATGAGATACGAGAAGAACTGTTATCAATGATATAATTATTTTCATTATTGACCTCTTCCATATAGGTTGAGTGGTGTGTTAACACTAACTTGTCCTCCCCCTTTTGGAGTAGGAAATCTAATTGTCTTTAAGTGAGAGACAACACAACGAGATACTGAAGCTGGCATCTGTTTATTCGTCGGCTTAGATGTGGCAAAAGTAACATTTCCTACCGGACCAATAACAAAATTTAGCATTAAGACGCCACTTACTGATTTATCACCAGTATCGAGAACCCTTTGATAACAATGTCTAAATTGAGGAACATTTTCAAGTAGAATTCGCATAATATCATTTCTATCGATTGATCCAAGGATAACCTCACGATAAGGCATTCCAGCAATATAAACTTGTTTTCTCTGGACTAGTCCACTTGTACCTTTAGAGGACTCTACAGTACCAGAGGTACTTCCAGAAAGAGATCCCGTCTTACTTGATAAATTTGCAGTTTCAATTTGTGCAGAATCATCGATAGAGACATCAGTTCCATCTGCAATTGATTCCTTACGACCCAGTGTCGTCGTAGCTGAAGCTAAACTTCCACTTTTTGCCATTAAACTAGAAAGTGATGAACTAAAATCAACAGATTTATAAACTTCAACTTTTCCTCTCGATTTTGCAACTCTCTTAGCTGAACGATTTTTATTCGCGGCTTTCTTCGTTACTTTAGTTGTCGCCTTTTTGGAGCTACTCTTTTTAACAACTTGTTTATTATTCTTTGGTCCCTTTTTAGGTGGAGCCTTCTTAGCAATCTTCGTACTCTTTGCATTCTTAGATCCAACCTTCTTTGTCGTTGCTTGTTTCTTGGCTACTTTCTTATCAACTGTGGTCACTTTAGGAGCTTTCTGAGTTGTTTTTTTCTGTGTTTTTTTAACGACTTGATTCTTTTTCTTAGAAACTCTTAACTGTTTTGGTTTATATAGAATTTTTGCAAGTCTCTCAGGAACTTTTTGCTTTTCCAATTCAGGATCTATTTCATAGAAACTAAGTGCAGAAATAAAGATTCCCATTAAAAGAACAAAGAAGAGAAGATACTTTTTAAACTCATTATCACGACGTAAAATTGGAGCAGTTTTAACTTTAGGAGGCGCTTCATCGCCTCTTACAAAGATACTAATATTTCCATTATGGAAAAAATGTATATCTTCTTTACCAAGAAGGTTAGAGTTTAAATTATTATCTGCATATGTAATATGCTTAAAACTAGGAATATCGTTTAAAAATATTTCTCCCCCCTTAATTTCAATAAAAGGGACCTTCTCATTAATACCTAAATATGGTAATTCAACCTGATAATCAGGACCACCCGTTTTGCCAACAAGATTATACTTACCATCCTTCATTGGAATGAAATCGACGGAATAAATCTTATCGTTAAAAAGAATAATAACTTCCGCAGCTCTCTTATTAATTTCATATTTGAAAATAGGATAGATAATTCCTTCATCTTCAAAAATATATTCTGAAAACTCAAAAGAAGCATCCTTACTTAAGGGATAGTTATCATTATAAGATGTCTTTTGTTCATCTGGTTTAGATGGTAACTTCTTCGTTTTATATGAATTATCTAGCGCTGGTCCGGGTTCTGGTAAATCTCTTTGAAAAAGAGTAAATTCATATTTACCAATCGAGATTTTATCATTTATCGATAGACTACCAGCAACGATCTCTTCATCATTAACTTTAACTTTAGATTTATTATTCAAAGAATAAACTTTAATTTCATCATCTAAGAACTCGATTAAACAATGAAGAGCATCAACTGTAGAACTTTTGATTTGTAAATCTGCTGAGTCACTAGAGCCAACGATAATTCTTTTTTTCTTTGGCAATGTAAATTCACGATCACCTAAATTTAATTGGAATGATTTATTTCCACTCACATGACACCTCTACTTGATACGTTCAAGTCCCTTCATCATTTCAAAATTAAAGTTTGGTTTTGACGGAAGTCTGTTTCTAAACTTTTTTAAATATCTTCTTGATATTG
>CAWUIU010000220.1:0-6025 GCA_963922285.1 uncultured Oligoflexia bacterium
ATGCTTGTCCATATTATCCTTGTATGGATAAAATTGAAGTTGTCGATATCGTCGAACACTTTAAAGAAATTAGGGAGTCACAATGACTGGAGATATAAATCTCGATCGTTTTCAAAGTATTATTAATAATTTCGAATCACTTGATCCAATTCTTGTAATTGGTGACGTAGGTATTGATAAGTATACTAAAGGAACTGTTTCAAGAATCTCTCCTGAAGCTCCTGTACCATTACTTGATGTAGAAAGGGAATGGTTAAAGCTTGGATTAGCGGCAAATATATCAGATAACCTAAAAACTCTAAAAGTTAAGTCAACACTTTGTGGGGTTATCGGCGAAGATCAAAATGCTAATGTTTTTGAAAACATATTAGAGGAGAGTGATCTTTCCACATGGGGGATTGTTCGTTGTGATGAAAGACCGACCGTTTTTAAAGAACGAGTGGTAACAGATGTCCAACAAATTTGTCGAATAGATTACGAGTCAAAGAAGCCTATTTCAAAAGACGTTGAAAAGAAAGTTATTCAAAGAGTGAAAGATCTCTCAGATGAACATGGTTCTATTATCTTAGAGGATTATGCAAAAGGTCTGTTTACAAAAAGTTTACTTGAAAGTTTAAGTGCCGAGTTTTCTGGAAGTGATCTCCTTATTGCTGTTGATCCTAGTCGTACGACAAACCCACTTCATTACAAGGGTGTTAATCTTCTAAAACCTAATCGTAATGAATGTGAAATAATGGTGAAGGCATTAGGTTATGATGGTGTCACTTCAATTGAAGAAAGTGCCAAAATACTTGTTGATAAACTCAATTTAGAAAAAGTAATTATCACTCTCGGTCCAGAAGGTATGGCGATGATTGATACTAAGCTTGATGGTAAAATGCATGTTATTCCTACAGTCGCTAATGAAGTTTATGATGTCTCGGGAGCAGGAGACACTGCGATCTCCCTCATTGTTGCTTCTTTACAAGCTGGTGCCACTCTTAAAGAAGCTGCATGGATTTCAAACTGTGGTTCAGGTGTCGTTGTCGGAAAGAAAGGGACTGCAACAGTTACTCAAGATGAGCTTTTAAGCCATTTTCGTTATATTTCTAAGAAAATCTAATGTCCTCCCTTCATGAACATGAAGAAGTTGTCTTCTTTCAAAGCATCCTCTTTAATCATAAGTTCATAAGTGAGCCTGACGTTCTTGAAATAATAAACAAGCACTTTGGCGATTGTGCGATCTTTAGGAATGATTATTTTCCAATGAAAAATTATTATGAAAAAGAAATGGGCGCTGAACTCAATCGCCTTTTTGTTTTCTTTCATAGGAAAAGATGTCCTGATGAACTTATTGAGTTAAAGCTTCTTTGTGACGAGTTAGAAAAGACTTATTCTCAAGATAATAATCGTATTTTTAATTTTGATCCAGGCTATATTTCAAAATCAAATGTCGTTTTGGCCACTGGTAAACCATATAATCACAGGATTTATTTAGGTGGAGGTGTCTACGGTGAGCTTACCTACACATTTAAGGCACAATCTTTTGAGACACTTCCTTGGACTTACCCTGATTATTCTCATTTAGAGATTATCAAAGTATTTAATATCTATAGAGAATTAAATTTTTTTGAAAATTCTATTGCTTCAAATTAATGCTCTGCATTAAACTCAGGGTTAGAAAAACCCGTCGAAAAGGCGACCTTGGTACGAAAGTCCTTGGGAGCAAAGTCGGTGCGCTACGGGCTCTGGGAATCCAGGACTATTGTGTTATCGATTGCCGAAACGGTAAAGAGCGGCCCTCTTTTGGTGTCATGCCAAGAAGAGATCACGGGTCGGGCGAGTGTGGTGAGCACAGGTCTGAGGAGGGTGACTTGCTATTGGGCAGGAGATTTTGGGGCCTTAACGCCTTTTGTACAGATCTCTTAAATTTATCACGACGTTTGCCAAGGATTTTTTAATTCAACCAGGAGGTCCCGGACTGTGTTTTCACAGCTTTGTGGCGAGCGGCAATTTTGTTTTTCTACAATTTTAATTCTACTTATCAGTACGAACGTTTTTTCAAGGCCCATTCTTCAATGGGCCTTTTCTATTCTATCCCATTATTACAGTACTTTAGGGCCTTTTGCGTCTTGATTTATCTAATCAACCATGAAATAAAATTATGTTAAATATCCACGTTCATGAGAAGGAAAAATGATGATCGATCAATTAAATGAAGCCTTTGAAAGCTTCAAAGAGGAAATTGCGAGTTTAAGTGTAACTCCTGACGTACTCAACCTTAAGGCAAGTTACCTTGGGAAGAAGGGAAAGGTATCAGAGATCTTAAAGTCTCTTAAAGATGCAACACCTGAGCAAAGAAAAGAAATTGGCCCTGTAGCCAATAATATTAAAACAGAAATGCAGAAGTTTATTGCTGATAAATTATCTGCAATTGAGTTAGAAGAGATTAATCAAAAGCTCGCGAAGAATAAGATTGATTTGAGTTTTACAGACGATTTAAAAGTTAATGATCAAAAGCATGGTGGATTTCACCCGCGTACACTTATTCAGCAAGAAGTTGAAGATGTTTTTCTTTCCATGGGATTTGATGTTCTCGATGGTCCACATATCGAAACTGAGTTCTATAATTTTGAAGCCCTTAATATACCTGGGGACCACCCAGCTAGAGATATGCAGGATACTTTTTGGTTTAAGGACGAAAATTCACCTGAAGGAAATAAACACCTACTAAGAACTCATACATCGACAATTCAAGTAAGAGGGATGCAGTCAAGAAAACCTCCTTTTCGTTTTATTGCGCCGGGGACAGTTTTTCGTTGTGAGAGAACAGATGCTTCTCACGAGATGGTCTTCCAACAATTGGAAGGAATGATGGTTGGTAAAGATATTAGTGTTGCTAATCTCATCTATTTTATGAAGCAGATCCTTAATCAAATCTTTAAAAAAGAAGTAAAGGTTAGATTACGTCCAGGTTTTTTCCCATTTGTTGAACCAGGTTTTGAACTTGATATTGAATGCCAGGTTTGTGGTGGAAAAGGATGTTCTGTTTGTAAGAAGGTTGGATGGGTCGAATTACTTCCTTGTGGAATGGTTCATCCAAATGTCCTTAAGGCCGGTGGTATTGATCCAGAAGAATACAATGGTTTTGCTTTTGGTATTGGTTTTGACCGTCTGGTTATGATGAAATACGGAATCGAAGACATTAGACACCTGCAAAGTGGTGATCTTCGTTTTAACTCACAATTCAAAGAATTCTAAAGGATAGATAAATGTTAATTAGTATAGATTGGATAAATGACTTCGTAGATATTCCAACAAACCTAACCCCAATTGAGTTAGGAGAAAAATTCACTCTAGCAACAGCTGAAGTTGAAGGTGTTGAAACTGTTGGTGAACACTTAGAGAAAATTACTGTTGTTGAAGTTCTTGAAAAAGAAAAGCACCCTGAAGCAGACAAATTAAACCTAGTAACATTCACAAATGGAAAAGATCAATTCAGAGTTGTCTGTGGTGCTGCTAATGTTACTGTTGGTATGAAAACAGCATACGCGCCACTTGGAATTACTCTACCAAATGGATTAACACTTGAACCTAAAAAGATTCGTGGTGTTCTCTCTGAAGGAATGCTTTGTTCTGAAGAAGAACTAGGATTTGCAGAAGAATCGGCAGGTATCATTGAACTTGATAAGAATGCTCCTCTTGGGCAGACAATGCTTGAATTATTTAATGAATCAAAAGACGTTATATTAGATGTTGATAATAAGTCCTTAACTCACAGACCAGACCTTTGGGGTCACTTTGGTTTAGCACGTGAATTTGCGACTGTTTTTAAAAATGATTTAAAGTCTCCATTCAACGACAAGTGGACAGCCGATTTAAAGGCTCTTCAAGATGATCGCACAGCTCCTATAAAAATTAACGTTGAGAGTGATTCAAGTTCTCTTGGATACTTTGGTCTTTCTCTTGAGAATGTAACGGTTTCTGAGTCACCTCAGTGGCTTAAAAAGAGACTTCTTGCAGTAGGGCTTAGACCTATTAATAATATCGTCGATATTTCTAATTACGTCATGCTTGAGTTAGGAATTCCTCTTCATATTTTTGATCGAGATAAAATTGAAGGCGATCAGGTTAATATCAAAAGAGTAGGTAGTGAACAAACATTTACAACTCTCGATGAAGAAGAAAGAAAGTTAATCGCAAGTGATACTGTCATTTGTGATGCAAGTAAGCCACTTGTCCTTGCAGGTATTATGGGAGGACTCAACAGTGGTGTTGAAGATAGTACTAAGAATATCTTCATCGAAGTTGCTAACTGGAAAGCAAGTGAAGTTAGAACAACATCAACTCGTTTAGGTTTAAGAACAGACTCATCTTCAAGATATGAAAAGACACTTGATTCTCTTCTACTTGAAAGAACTCTTTTAAGAACTTTAGAATACGTTTTAAAGCTTTCTCCAGAAGCAAAGGTTGTAGGATCTATCCAATATGATGGACCTGATTTATCGCAAATTGAGACGGTAAAAATTAAATCTTCAAAAGAATCAATTAATAAACAACTTGGTAAGGACGTTCCCTTTACAGAAATGAAAGAGATTTTCGAATCTCTTGATTTTATTGTTGAAGGAGATGAATCAGCATTTGAAGTAACAGTTCCTAGTTACCGTGCAACCAAGGATGTTGAATGTGAATCATGTCTTGTTGAAGAGATCGGTCGTATCATCGGTTTTGATAATATCGATGAAATATCTCCAAAGCTAGATGTTAGACCAACAAGTCTATCACCGGCTGGAAAGCTTCATCGTCGAATTAGAAACTTCATGGTTAATTTTGGTCATTCTTATGAAGTAATGACTTACCCGATGATTGGCCCTAGTCTTTTAAAGAAGTCTATGATGGATAACGAAGGACAACTAGAGCTTATTAATGCACTCTCTCTCGATCACAGTCTTATGAGAACATCAATGATACCTAGTTTCTTAGATGCTATCTCTAAGAACGCAAAAAACTCTGATAACTTCTCTTTCTTTGAAGTAGGTCGAACTTATCATAGTAACGATAAGAGCTTTTATACTGAAAAAAATATGCTTGGTATTGTTCACTTCTCTAAAAGTGAAACACCATTCATGAATCTTTTAAACGATACTTTAAAGCTACTTTCTAACTTGAATATTAATGCTCAAGTTTCTGAGAGACATCCAAAGTTTAAAAATAATGTTGTGAATGAAGAATGGAAAGGTGTTCATCCATTTGAGTTTTTAAACCTTAGAATACAAGGAAAGATGGATGGGGCTATTTTTAGTGTTCACCCAATCGTTTTAAAGTCATTTAAGATTAAAGGTAATGCAAGTATCGCTTTAATTGACTTAACACCTTTTAATAGTCGTGAAATTAAGCCTAAGACTAAGTATTTGCCATTACCTAAGTTTCCTGGATCACACTTTGACTGTACAGTTGTTGCAAATAAGGAAGAACCTATTTCAAAGGTCCTAGATGCTCTTAAAAAGGTTAAAATCAAGGAATTAGTGGACACTAAAGTAGTTGATACGTTCTCTTTAAATGAAACAGAACAATCAATTACTCTAAGAAGTACTTTCTTAGATAGAGAAAAAACACTTTCTGGAGAGTTTATTACTGAGGCCAGTGATAAAATTGTAAAAGCTTTAGAGTCTGCAAACTTTCCTCTAAAAAGCTAGTCACAAAAGAATACACGTAACTAATTGAAATCATGAAAGGGCTTATACTAAGTATAAGCCCTTCTTATATTTAAAATAAGCTTACATTATGCATCGTAAGTAATTATAAAAAAAAGAAAAAAAAATGTTTTTTTATGAAAAAAAGTATTGACCTTTCATATGCAAAAACATAATATGCCTCTCGTTCCAAACAAAACAGCAACAAAAACTAACCGCTGACAACAGCGCTTAATTTTTTCTACGCTTTTTTTTGATTGAGGGTTTACAAGAAAGACTTTCTTCTATACTCTCGGACGCTCTTTAACATTTGAATAATAAGTAAAAGTTTTGTCACCTCGGTGGCGAAATAA
>CAWUIU010000221.1:0-6010 GCA_963922285.1 uncultured Oligoflexia bacterium
CCACAACCTTATGACTATCTTCATCAAAGACTGGAGAGCCTGATGACCCCCCCAAGGTATCAGCATCGTAAAAAACATCTCCGTCAATATCGACAACTTTTCCATATGAGAATTTCTTTGTCCAATCACAATTTCTATTCACATAGTAATCACAATTCTGATGAACAACATAAATATCACTTCCATCCTGAACGTGGCTTGAGTCTAATTGAACTTTTCCATAACGACTTCCTGGACTTCCAGAACATTTAACAAGAGCAAAATCTAAAGTTCTGTTCGCTCCGATAAACTGACTACAACTTACTTGAGCCCATGAAGATTTCGGCACCCCTTTTTCATGCTTCATATAAACTTTCATTCCAGCTAAGTCAGATGCACTGTCGATACAGTGATGATTTGTCATAAGAACGCTATTAGTAATAAAAAAACCTGTACAGCGACCACTATTAGCAAATTGAATATCTGCAACGGCCCTCGAGTTTCTTCTAATCGGATTAGATGAAGAAAGTTCCGTCACCTCTCTCCAATCAACATCTCCAACAATTATGCTTCCTGTTTGAGCTTCAAATTCTTCTTGTCCAACGGGCGTATCACTTCCGCAAGCAACAAAGATAAATACCGATACAACTACTACTAACAATCTGCTTTTCATCCACTCCCTCCTGGCGATGAAGGCTGGCTACCAAACCCAACCTTTTATGGGACTATGATAGATAGATATGTAAATTTGATATAGTCCCAAGGCTCAAAAAGCCCTCTTTAAAGGAAGTTTATAAGAAAATGTAAGAAAACCTCATCATATTACACCTAAAAAAGGTGCACTTTTTCACCAGAAATTAGCCAGACAAATCAACACTAGAGAGGAACAACGTCCACTTCGTCCTTTTTAAAGCTCTTCAACTCCGTAGGAACTGATTGAATTACGACCTTTTCAAGACCATCAATGATTTTTTCTTTATGGAAATTACGACCATAAACAATTGAGACTTCTCTTGTTGGAACAGGGTTCTTAAATGGCTTAATCATTTTTTTCTTAGCCCCAGTCAGCTCCATCATGTCAAGATGAGGAATTAGAGTATAACCTGAATCTTTGGTAACTAATGCTTTGATTGTCTCAAGAGAACCACTTTCAAATTGATGGACATCACCCTTTCTCCCCCCAGCGCAAATATTGAGAACTTGCGACCTAAAACAGTGCCCTTCTTTTAAAATCCAAAGCCCTTCTCTTGATAGATCGTCAATCGATATTTGTGGCCGGTGATAAAGGTCGTGCTCTTGCGAAACAAAACCATAAAATGGTTCATAAAAAAGCACTCTTTCAACAATAGAATTATTATACAGAGGTGTAACTAATATTCCCGCATCAAGTTCATCTTTATCCAACATACCAAGGATTTCATCAGTCTCTCTCTCTTCGATCTTTAGATCGACTGATGGATACTCACTTACGAATTTTTTCAAAAATAAAGGAATTAAATAGGGAGCAAGAGTTGGAATAACCCCTAATCTAAACTCTCCGCTAAGACCCGCATTAGGATCATTAGCGATACTTTCCAATTTTTTAAACTCTCTAAGAACTGTCCTAGCTTGAGATATAAATCTCTCCCCCTCTAATGTTGGTATGACTGGGTTTTTAGAGCGATCAAAAATAATCACCTCTAAATTTTCTTCTAACTTTTGAATTTGCATACTCAATGTAGGCTGCGATACATGGCAAGCTTCTGCCGCTTTTCTAAAATGGCGATGCTTATCAACAGCAAGAATGTATTCTAATTGAGTAATAGTCATTATCGATACCTTTGTATATTTTATTTAAATATTCTATTATAGATTTATACATATTCAAGAAGGAAGTTATTGTGGTTCTAAAAAATGAAGTTAATTTCATCGATCTATTTTCTAAACTTGATTATATCGTTTTTTTTATCGTTATTATCCTAACAATAGCATCTGTTATTTATGGGCAGTTAAGGAAGAAGAATGCTAAGGAGAGCGAGTCAATGCTTGATCTACTTATTATGGGAAGGCAACTTACCATGCCTATGTTTGTGGCGACCCTTGTCGCCACATGGTATGGAGGAATTTTTGGCGTTACTAAAATAGCTTTTAATCAAGGTGTTTACAACTTTATTACCCAAGGAGCCTTTTGGTATGTGTCCTATATTATCTTTGCCATTTTCCTTATCAAAAAAATTACTCCTTACAAAGCTGTCACTCTACCAGATCTTGTCGAAAAAATGTTTGGACCAAAGTCAGCAAAGCTAACAGCAATTTTTAACTTCTTTAATGTTCTTCCAATCGCCTACACTATTAGTGTTGGTATTTTTTTACAACTTATCCTTGGAGGATCTTTGATTCAAAACATGGTCATAGGCTCCACATTTGTTGTCCTCTATAGCATGTGGGGTGGACTGAGAGCTGTTATTTTTTCAGATCTCATTCAATTCTTTGTTATGTGTGCCGGTGTAGCAATTATACTAATTACATCAATGAATACTTTTGGAGGAATTAATTTTTTAAAAGGAACCCTACCGGAAAGTTACTTTAGTCTCACTGGTACAAATACAATTTTTCAGACTCTTGCCTGGGGCTTTATTGCACTTTCCACCCTTGTCGATCCTAACTTTTACCAAAGATGTTTTGCTGCAGTTTCTGAAAAAGCAGCCAGGAACGGAATTCTACTTTCAACTTTCATTTGGTTCATTTTTGATATTTGTACAACTTTTGGAGCAATGTATGCCAGAGCTCTTATTCCTGAGGCAGACCCTGCTCAGGCCTATTTAACCTACGCAGTTCAAATCTTACCCGATGGAGTCAGAGGATTCATCCTAGCTGGAGTTTTAGCAACAATACTTTCGACATTGGACTCTTATCTATTTTTAGCTGGAACAACTCTGTCATATGACCTTGCTCCAAAAAGATATAAAGGAAAGACAGCTTTACACCATCTTGGGGTTTGCTCAGTAGCAATTCTTTCAGTGATCATGGCTGTTTCATTTCAGGGAGATATAAAAACAGTTTGGAAAACACTAGGAAGCTACTCCGCTTCTTGTCTCTTACTACCTGTTTTATATGGATATATTTTTCCAAAAAATATTAAAGATCTTCAATTTGTTATCACTTGTCTTTTGGGAGTATGCACAACAACTTACTGGCGACTTACAGTGAAAACTGGTTTTTGGGCGGATATCGACGAGCTCTACATTGGCATGATAACAACGTTGCTGACGCTAAGTGTATTCACAATCCAAAATCATAAATCTAGCAAATAAAATCATATATTTACATTCCCTAGACACGCTGCGCGTCTAACGAAAAACTTATCATTCTTAGGTGGACGACTCCTCTACAATCTAGCTATCATTATAAGCTAAATTCAAAACCTAAAAGACGACAAAGGATATATTAATGTCAAATGAAAACGCTAAAGCAGAAGCGAAAGCGAAAGCAGCCTTAAGTTATCACGCTGAAGGTAGACCAGGAAAAATTGAAGTTATAGCAACAAAGCCATGCTTAACGGCATCAGATCTAACGAAGGCCTACTCACCAGGAGTAGCTGCTCCATGTCTTGAAATTGCTAAGAACAAAGAAGATGTTTTCAAATATACAGCCAAGGGAAACCTTGTCGCTGTTATCTCTAATGGGAGTGCAGTCCTAGGACTTGGTAATATAGGCCCAGAAGCCGGAAAACCAGTCATGGAAGGAAAGGGTATTCTCTTTAAGAGATTCGCCGATATTGATGTTTTCGATTTAGAAATAAATGAAACAACAGTTGAAGGGATGGTAAACGTTGTAAAGTCTCTCGAGCCAACGTTTGGTGGAGTGAATCTAGAAGACATTAAAGCTCCTGAGTGTTTTGAAGTAGAAAAACAACTTAAAGAGATTATGGACATTCCTGTTTTTCATGATGATCAGCATGGAACAGCAATTATCACAGCGGCTGGGTTTGTAAATGCTCTAGAAGTTTCTGGAAAGAAAATAGAAAAAGTAAGAGTGGTCTTCTCGGGAGCAGGAGCAGCATCAATTGCTTGCGCCAAACTCTTTTTTGATCTTGGTGTTAAGCCAGAGAACCTACTTATGACTGACTCTCGTGGAGTTATCTACAAGGGTCGTAAAGAAGGTATGAACATCTACAAAGAAGAATTTGCAAATGATACTGACGCGAGAACAGTTGCTGATGCTCTAGATGGAGCTGATGCATTTATCGGATGTTCAGCAAAAGGTGTTGTAACAAAAGAAATGGTAGCAACAATGGCCGACAATCCAATTATTTTTGCAATGGCAAATCCAGACCCGGAAATTCTACCAAGTGAAGTTGCTGAAGTTAGAGATGATGCTATTATGGCAACTGGACGTTCTGACTTCCCGAACCAAGTAAACAATGTTCTAGGTTTCCCATTTATTTTTAGAGGTGCTCTTGATGTAAGAGCTCGAAAAATTAATGATAAAATGAAAATGGCGGCTGTTTACGCTATTGCAAACCTAGCAAAAGAAGAAGTTCCTGAAGAAGTAAAAATGGCCTATGGTGGTGAAGACTTTAAGTTTGGACGCAACTATCTCATCCCAAAGCCATTTGATACTAGAGTTCTAACAAGAGTCTCACCAGCAGTAGCAAAGGCTGCAATGGATTCAGGTGTTGCAAGAATTGAAATTGCAGACCTTCAAGAGTACGCACATCACCTCGAGGGAAGACTTTCTTCAAGTGGTGCTTTTATGAAGCTTATTAGAGATCGTTTAAGTGCTGAAGTTAGAAAAACAAAAGAACCTGTTTCAATGGTTTTTGCAGAAGGTGCTAACACAAGAGTCCTACAAGCCTCTAAATCACTCATTGATGATGGAAAAATTAAACCAATTCTATTAGGTGATCACGATATCATTGAAAACAAAATGGATAAGATTGGACTTTCTGAACTTAAAGGTAGAGTCGATATTGTCAATCCAATTAAGAGTGAACACTTTAAAGATTTTTATCTTGAGTACACAAAGGAAAAAGAGAGAAGTGGTGTTTCTATTTACCACGCTGAAGATCGTATGATGCAAGAGAACTATTTTGGCTCAATGATGGTTAAGAAAGGACTAGCAGACTCTTTCATGGCCGGACCGACTTTAAATTACGGTGCATGTCTTAAACCGCTTTTTGATATTACTGGTACTGTTGATAAACAGAAAGCTGCAGGTGTTTTCATTCTCGTTTTTAAAGAAAGAGTTTTATTTCTTGCTGACACAACAGTTCAAGTTGATCCAAGTGCTGAAGCATTGTCAGAAATTGCAAATTCGACAGCGCAATTATATCGAAATTTACTAGCTAAAGAACCAAATATTGCCTTCCTTAGCTTCTCAAGTTTTGGTTCAAGTAATTGTGTCTCTGCAAAGAAGATGAAAGAAGCAACAAAACTTACTAAAGAGAAATATCCTGACCTAATCGTTGATGGTGAAGTTCAAGCAGACATTGCCGTCAATAAAGGCATCATGGACAAACTCTTTGATTTTAGCGAACTTGAAAAAGATGCAGACATTCTTATCTTTCCTGAACTTAATTCTGCAAATATCGCTTATAAGCTTCTACAACAACTAAGCGAAGCTTCAGCTATTGGACCTATTCTTGTCCCAATGGCAGATACTGTAAACATCATTCAAAGAACAGCCTCTATTCCTGAGATCATTAATCTAAGTCGTCTTACAGGTTTAATGGCATCTATGGCAAAAAAGGATAAATAATGGAAAAGAAAATTGTTATTACAGACAAAGCTCCTGGCGCTGTAGGAACATACTCACAAGGAGTTGAATGGAATGGAATGATTTTATTTTCAGGCTCTATTGGACTTGATCCTAAAACAATGGAAATGCCTGAAGGCTTTGAAGCTCAAATCAATCAAGTTATGAAAAACATTGATGGACTTCTCGAAAGTCAAAATCTTACGCGTGAACATGTTTTAAAAACAAATGTTTTTATCACAGACCTAAACAACTTTGGTCAAGTGAATACCGCATATGAAAACTTTTTCTCAAA